>JAICGP010000046.1 GCA_025923055.1 Thermoleophilia bacterium | reverse complement strand
GCGTCCGTCGCCCGGACCTCGAAGCCGTGCGATGCCTCGCCGAGGCCGCCGTAGCTCCGCGGGCTGGCGCACGCCGTCCAGGCGCCGTCGTCGAGGCGGCACTCGAAGGTGGAGCCCGCCTCCGTGGACGTGAACGAGAAGCTCGCCGAGGTCGCGCTCGTGGGCGAGGCGGGGGCCGAGGTGATCGCCGTCTCCGGAGCGGTCACGTCGACGACCCACGCACGGGTGGCCGGGGTCGCATCCGTGTTCCCGACGGGATCGGTCGCGCGTACGTCGAACGTGTGCGGCCCCTCGCCGAGGCCGCCGTAGCTCCGCGGGCTCGGGCACGCCGTCCACGCCCCGCCGTCGAGACGGCACTCGAACGACGAGCCCGCCTCGCCGGCCGTGAACGAGAAGGTCGCCGAGGTCGCGTTCGTCGGATCGGCCGGTCCGGACGTGATCGACGTCTGCGGCGCGGTGTTGTCGATCGTGACCGTGCGCTTCGCGGAGTCCGTCGTGTTCCCCGCCGCATCCCGGACGCGCGCGAGCACCTGGTAGACGCCGTCCGCGGGCTGCGAGCTCCAGACGACGCGGTAGTCCGAGGCGGTGGAGCTCGTGCCGGCGAGGGTCGCCGGGGCGCAGGAGGCACCCGGGCAGAAGAGGTAGGAGATCGAGGCGACGCCCGAGAGAGCGTCCGTGCCCGAGCCCGTGAGCGGCTGACCGGCGCGGACCACGGTGGGGAGCGCGTCGAGCGTCGCGGTACTGGGCGGCGTCTTGTCGATCCGGACCTGCGTGTCGGCCGTCCGCACGACCTCGACGTTTCCGACGTGATCGACGGAGAAGTACCTGACCGTGTAGACGCCGTCCGCGGCCAGCGTCACCGTCGTCCCCTGCGGCGAGGCGCCCGTCGGAGCCGTGCCGTCCGCGGTGAAGTGGGTCCGCTGCGACCCGGCGCCCGTGCCGTCGGAGGGCGAGAGGACGACGATCTGCGTCGTGTTCCTCCAGGCGGAGCCGATCGCCGCGGTGTTGTCGCTCGTGACCGGAGCGGTGGAGTCCGGGACGATGCCGAACGCGGTCGCCGAGCTGTTGCCGACGCGGTCGTAGGCGACCACGAGGTTCGACTGGTCCGCGAACGCCGCCCCGGTCGTCCAGCTGTACGTCTGGCCGTAGGGCGCGATCCGGTCGTCGAAGAGGCTCGTCGGCGAGAAGCCCGCCGAGAGCCCGGGAAACGTGACACGGTCGAGCCCGGTTCCGCCGTCGCTCGCGACGGCGCCGACCGCGAACGTCCCTCCCGCGCCGGCCGGCCGGTAGAAGAACGTCGTGGCGACGGCGTGGCTGTCGGGCCCCGACTCGGTGAGCGAGAGCAGAGGCGGCGGGGGCGCCGTGTTGTCGACCTCGAGCCGCACGGAGACGCCGCCGCTGTTCGGGCCCTGGGGATCGACGAGCACCGTGTAGGTGCCGCCCTGCGCGAGTCGCGTGTCCATCGTCCCGCCGTCGGGGTTGAAACCGGTCGGGCCGCTCGCCGTCGTCCCGTCCGGGCCGAGGATCGAGAGGCGGACGCTGCAGCAGTTGAACGGGCCGGTGACGAGCCGGACGCCGTCGCCGGCGGAGGCCGCGAAGGAGACGCGCGCGTTCTGGCCGGGGACGGTGGTCGTCACGGTGACGGCGGAGCCGCCGAGGGCCGCCGTCGCCGTCGCGTCGGGCGGCACGTCGTAGAGCGTGAGCGTCACGGCGCCCGTGGAGGCGCCGTCCCAGTCCAGGAGGACTGTGTACGTCCCGGTCTCCGGAAGCTCGGTCGCGTCGACGAAGGTCCCGCCGGCGCCGAACACCGTCGGCCCGACGAGCGCCGAGCCGTTGGGCCGGACGATCGCGACCCGGGCGATGCAGCAGCTCGGCGCGACCCTCAGGCTCACCCGAGCGCCGATCGTCCCGGTAAAGGTGAGCGCCGCGTCCTGGCCGGGGACCGCCGTCGCCACGTCCAGCGGGGCTCCGCCCGCGACGATCGTGCCGCCGAGGTCGGCAGGGACGTCGTAGAGCGTCAGGGTCACGGCTCCCGTCGACGAGCCGTCGTAGTCCACTCGGATCGAGTACGTGCCGGTCTCCGGAAGCGTCGTCGCGTCGACGAAGACGCCGGACGGGCCGAACGTCGTCGCCGGAACGAGCGTCGCCCCGCCCGGTGCCGTGATCGACACGCGGCCGACGCAGCAGGTCGGCCCGACCTTCAAGCTCACGCGGCGCCCCGCGGTGCCGACGAAGTCGAGGCGGGCGTCCTGGCCGGGGACCGACGTCGTCACCGTCACCGGCACGCCGTCCGCGCCGATCGCGTCCGCGACGTCCGAGGGAACCTCCTCGAGCGTCAGCGTCAGTCCGCCGGTGTTCGCGCCGACCGGGTCGACCACGACCGTGTACGTCCCGGTCACGGGCAGCGTCCTGCCGTCCAGGAAGCCGCCGCTCGTGCCGACGTTGGCCGAGGCGATCGTGGTCCCGTCGGGGCGGCGCAGGGAGACGGCCGTCCCGCTCAGGATCGATCCGATCGAGACGTCGGTCATCCGCAGGGACACCTCCTGGCCGGCCGTGCCGGCGAAGGACACGCGCGCGTTCTGGCCCGGCGTGCCGACCGTCACGCGCAGCGGCGAGCCGGGGACGATGGCGTCCGTCACGTCCGGCGGCACGTCGTAGAGCGAGACGGTCACGCTGCCGGTTGCGGCCCCGTCGGGGTCGACGAGGATCGAGTACGTCCCGCTCGTCGGAAGGGCGACCGGCTCGATGAAGCCCTCGAGCGAGGCGAAGCTCGTGAGCGACGAGAGCGTCGCGCCGTCCGGCCGGAGGAGCGCCACGCGCGTCGTGCAGCAGCCGACGGCGATCCTCACGGCCGCCCGCTGCCCCGCCGTGCCCGCGAACGTGAGGACGGCGTTCTGGCCGGGAACCGTCATCGTCACCGTCCTCGTGGAGCCGAAGGCGATCGTGTCGGTGACGTCCGCCGGTACTGCGTGGAGCGACACGGTCGCGCCGCCGGTCGCGGCCCCCTGGTAGTCGACGAGGATCGTGTAGGTGCCTGTGAGGGGCAGGTCGAAGGTGTCCAGGAAGCCGCCGAAGGTGCCCACGAGCGTCGGCGCGACGAGCGTCCTCCCGTCGGGGCGAATGACGGAGACATGGGCGAGGCAGCAGATCGGGGCGATGCGCACGCTCGCCCGTCCGCCGACCGTCCCGGCGAAGGTCAGGCGCGCGTTCTGGCCGGGGACGCTCGTCGTCACGGTCGTAGACGAGCCGAACGACACGGGCTCGGTCACGTCGGCGGGCACGTCGTGCAGCGTGAGCGTCACGTCGCCGGTGGCCGGCCCCTGGTAGTCGACGAGCACCTCGTACGTTCCCGACTGGGGCAGGGTGACGGCGTCGAGGAACCCGCCGCCGGTCGCGAAGGTCGTCGTCGAGACGAGCGTCGTTCCGTTCGGCTTCACGAGGCTCACCCGCGCCGCACAGCAGGCGGGACCGATTCTCACGCTCACGACCTGGCCGGAGACGCCTGCAAAGGTCCCCAGGGCGTTCTGGCCCGGGACCGCCGTGGCCACCGTGCGCGGCACGCCCAGCTCGAGGGCGTCCACCGCATCCGGCGGCACGTCGTGGAGCCTGACGCGGACGCCCCCCGTCGCGGCGCCCTGCGGGTCGACGGCGATCGTGTAGCTCCCCGTCTGGGGGAGGACGACGGCGTCGAGGAAGCCGCCGGCGGTCCCGGCGTTCACCGGTCCGGCGAGCAGGGACCCGTTCGGCCGCAGGAGCGAGAGGCGAACCCCGCAGCACGAGGACGTGCCGACGGTGACGTCGTCGACGACGGCGCTGACGCGCTGGCCCGAGAGGCCCGCGAACGTGAAGATCGCGTTCTGGCCGGGCACCGCGGTCGAGAGGCTCGCCGGCGCTCCGCCCGGGACGAGCGAACCGGCCGCGTCTTCCGGGACGTCGTGGAGGGTGACCGTCGCCGCTCCGGTGTCCGCTCCCTGCGGATCGACCAGCACCGTGTACGTGCCCGCGGAAGGAAGTGTCGTGGCGTCGACGAAGCCGCCGCTCGTGCCCACGAAGACCGGAGCGACCAGGACGCGGCCGTCGGGGCGGAGGATGGAGACCCTGGTCGAGCAGCAGAGCGAGTTCCCGACGGTGACCCCGGTGAGCTCGACGCTGACGCGCTGCCCAGCCGACCCGGCGAAGGTGACTGCGGCGTTCTGGCCCGGGACGGCGGTGGCGACCGTCGCCGACTCACCGACCGCGAGCGACACGGTCGCATCGGGCGGGACGTCGCCGAGCGCGAGCGTGACGGCGCCCGTGCTGGGGCCCTGAGGATCGAGGAGGATCGTGTACGTGCCGGTGGAGGGAAGCGTCGTCGCGTCCACGAAGCCGCCGTTCGTGCCCACGAACAGGGGAGCGACGAGCGTCCTCCCGTCCGGGCGCAGCACGGAGGCGCGGAGCGAGCAGCAGGTGGAGTTCCCGACGCTGACGTCCGTGAGAGCGACGCTCACGCGCTGGCCGACGGTCCCGGGGAAGGTGACGAGCGCGTTCTGGCCCGGAACGGTCATCGCCGCCGTCGCCGGCGCCCCTCCGGCCGCGACCGTGCCCGTCACGTCGGGCGGGACCTCGTGAAGCGTCAGCGTCGCCGCCCCGACGTTCGTGCTCTGCGGGTCGACGAGCACGGTGTACGTCCCCGTCAGGGGAAGCCCCGTGGCGTCGAGGAAGCCTCCGTTCGTCCCTACGGTGACGGAGGCGAGGCTCCGCCCGTCCGGTCGGACGAGCGACACGCGGGCCGAGCAGCAGGTCGAGGTCCCGATGGTGACGTCCGTGATCTCGAGGCTGACGCGCTGGCCCGCAACGGCGTCGAAAGAGACGCTCGCGCTCTCCCCCGGGCTCGTCGTCGAGACGGTCGTCGCAGGGCCGTCCGGCACGATCGTCTGGGCGACGCCGGGCTCGGCGAGCGCGCCCGCGAGCAGCGCGGCGAGCAGGCACGCAGCCAGACGCGGGCGTGGGATCATCCGCCCCGTCCGATCGCGACGGGACGGACACGCCTGCGGAGCGAGGGCAGCGGGACGATGCGCGGCGTGGCCGCCGCGTACGCCGCGTACTCGGGGAACTCTTCGGCGAGCGCGGACTCCTCGAGGCGCATGCGGACCGCCTGGGCGCCGACGAACAGCGCGGCGACCCCGGCGTTCCAGAATGAGGGCGCTGCCACGAGGAGACCCGCGCACGCGCCGAGCTCGCCGAGATACACCGGGTGGCGCACGACGCGGTACGGACCCGCGGTGACCAGCCCACGCACCTCGGGCAGGACGCCGAAGCAGCGTCCGAGCGCGAGGACGGAGACGAGGAGCCAGGCGCAGGCGGCCACCGCGATCAGCTCGCCCGCGAGGACGAGACCCGTCTCCGCCGAGACGCCCGGGCGGCGAAGGAGCACGACCGCGCCCACGGCCGCCGCGCACGCCGCGAAGGCGACCGGGTCGCGGGAGGGCCGGCGCGAGGGATCGCGGGTGAAGACGAAGAGGCTGAAGGCCAGCACGATCGCGAGCTTCAGAGCCGCGTAGAGGGCGATCGCCCACCCTTGGAGGGAGCCGAGCGAGACGGCCTCCGCGACGGCGTCGGCGCAGCCGATCCCGGTCGCGACCGTCAGCACGACGAAGACGGCGGTGACGAGCAGGCGGCTCCTCACGCTCCCTCCCCGAACGCCTGGATGAACTGGAAGACCGCCGGCCCGAGCAGGATCACGAACATCGACGGGAAGATCAGGAAGATGAGCGGAAAGAGGATCTTGATCGGCGCCTTCTGCGCCCGCTCCTCGGCCGCCGCGCGCCGTCGCTTGCGCATCTCCGTCGCGAGGTTCCGCATGATCTCGCCGATCGAGACGCCCAGCGTCTCGCCCTGGACGACCGAGCGGACGAAGGACCGCATCGCCGGCGTCTCGGCGCGCCCCTGCATGTTCTGGAGCGCCTCCGTGATCGACAGGCCCATGTTCTGCTCCTGGAGCGTGAGCCGCAGCTCGTCGCCGAGCGGCCCCTCCAGCCGGCCGGCCGCGACCTGGAGCGAGCCGTTGAAGCCGAGCCCGGCCTCGACGGTCACGACGAGGACATCGATGAGCTCGGGGAGCTCGTAGTCGATCTGCTCGAGGCGCCGACGGGCGCGGTTGCGGACGATCGTCATCGGCGCCACCCACCCCGCCAGCACGGCGAAGACGGCGCCGAAGACGGCGAACGCTCCCCCGGTCCCCGCCGTGGCGGCCAGCCAGAGGACCGCGGCCGGCACGCAGACCGCGCAGAGGATCCGGTAGCCCAGGAACTTCCTCGGGGCGAGCGTGTAGAGGCCCGCCGCCATCAGCTCGTTGCGAAGCTCCGCCTCGCGCAAGCCGCCGAGGCGGCGCGCCATCACGCCGCCGACCAGGTTCGCGAGCCCGTCGAGGATTCCCCGGACGGCCCCGGAGCCGTCATCGCCGCCCCGCGCGGCGGCGTAGCCGTACGCCTCGATGTGGCCCACCGTCTCGCTCGCCCGCATGCGGGGCAGCGCAACCGCTCTCAGGACGAGGGCGAGGGACGCCCCGGCGAGGGCGAGGGCTCCCAGCAGCAGGATGATCACGGGGGTGCCTCCTCAGACCTTGATGTCGATGATCCGGCGGATGACGAGCGATCCGGCGACGATCATGAGACCCGCCGCCAGGAGCAGCACCCGTCCGAGCGGATGGGTGTAGAGCGGGGCCATGTACGTCGGGTTGATCGCGGTGATGAGCACCAGCAGGCCGACCGGGAGGAACGACACGACCCAGCGGGACATCCGCCCCTGCGTCGTCAGCGTCTTCACGAGACGGCGGAGCTCGAAGCGCTCCCTGATCGTCTCGGACACCCGGTCGAGGACCTCGGCAGTGTTGCCGCCGGTCTCCTGCTGGAGGGCGGCGACGAGCGCCACCTGGTCCAGGTCGCGGTTCGCCATCCGCTCGGCGACGACTCCCAGGGCTTCCTCGAGCGACACGCCGAGCTGCTCGTCGGCGATCACACGGCGAAACTCGCCGCGCGAAGGCTCGGGACAGTCGTCGACGACGACCGACAGAGCGCCGACGAGGCTGTGCCCCGCCCGGAGCGCCGAGGCGAGCACCTGCAGGTTGTCCGGAAGCTGGTCGGCGAAGAGGCGCCGCTGGCGTTCGACCCGTCGCTTCACGTAGGAGCGCACGAACAGCGGCACGGCGAGCGCCACGGGGACGACGAGCGGCGTCCCGACGAGCGCGACGAGGACGAAGGCCGCAGCCGCCGTGCCGACCGCAGTCCACGCGAGGATGTGGATCGGGGAGATGCCGACCTCGCCCAGCTCCACGTCCTGCTCGAAGCGCGACCACCAGCGCGTGCGTTCGAAGGACCTCTCGGCCTGCGAGAGGACGAGCTCCGCTCTGCGAGCGCTCTCCTCGTCGTCCCGCCGTGGCGTAGGCAGAGAGACGAACTCCGCCATGCGGCGCCGCAGGGTTCTCCGCCGCGGGCGCAGGACCGCGGTCAGGACGAGCCCGGTAATCAGCGCGCACACGACCACGACGACCACCATCCCGGCCGGCGACCGCCAGAACTGCTCGGCCAGCGAGCGTCGGTACGGAGGCCTCGGGGTCGTGTCGAGCGCAGGGCTCGTGTAGACGGTCGAGGCGATGCCGTCGAAGCCGTCGACGCGCACGGAGACGTGAACCTCGCTCTTCGGCTTCGACGGGGAGTGGTAGCGGACGAGGTACTCGCTCGCCAGCCTCGCGCCGAGCTCGTCGAATACCCCGGCGAGATCGTCCGAAGAGGCGGCCTCGCTGTACGTGCCGCCCGCGTCCGAGGCGAGCTTCTCGAGCGCGGCGAAGTCGTGGCCTCTCGAGCGGAGGCCGACCGAGAAGACGCGCACCCCGTCCGCCCGTGCCCGGGCGGCGACGTCGGCAGGCGCGATCGCGCTCCCCGTGTCGGAGCCGTCCGACAGGACGACGACGGAGCCGGCCGCGACGTCGGCCTCCCGCAGCATGGTGAGCGCGGCGTCGACGGCGTCGTAGACGTGCGTCTTGACGGCGAGCGCGGGCGGCCGGGTCAGGGCGGCCTCGATCTCCTCCTGGTCCGCCGTGAACGGGAGGACGAGGGTCGGCTTCCTGTTGAAGGCGATGATCCCGACGAGCTGATTCGGGCTCCGCTGCTCCGCGAAGGCACGTGCTGCCTCGACCGCGCCTGCGATCGCGGCTCCGCGCATGCTGTTGCTCGCGTCGATCACGAGCACGACGGCGACCTCGCCCTCGGCGGCCTCGTCGACGGGGACCACGGAGAGCCCGTCCACGACCTCCCCGTTCTCGAGCACCGTCACCCGCCTCTCGTCCAGCGAGGTGTCCTCGGGGAGCGTCAGCACGTACGTGCGGTCCGGAAAGCTCGTGCCACCCGTCTCCGCGAGCCGCACCTCGCCCTGCGCGCTTGCCGCAGGCGGGAGCAGGCCGGCGAGCGCGACGACCGCGGGCAGGAGCCGTTTCCAGACCGGACGCCTCATCGCCGCACGCCGTTCTGCAGGTCGCGCGCCATGCGGCCGTCGGCGAAGAGCGTCACCGGCAGGGCGACCCCGCGCTTCTCGAACTTGTGCAGGAAGGAGGGCCGGAGGCCCGTCGAGTGGAGGGCTCCGACGACGACGCGGTCGCTCGTGACCTCGTCGACCTTGAACTCGAAGATGTCCTGCAGGGTGATCACGTCGGACTCCATGCGCTGCACCTCCGTGATCGCGGTGATGCGTCGGGAGCCGTCCTCGAGCCGCTCCAGATGGACGACGAGGTCGAGGGCCGAGGCAACCTGCTGGCGGATGGCCCGCACCGGCAGGTCGAAGCCGGCCATCAGCACCATCGTCTCGATGCGGGCGAGCGCATCGCGCGGCGTGTTGGCATGCACCGTGCACAGCGAGCCGTCGTGGCCCGTGTTCATCGCCTGGAGCATGTCGAGCGCCTCCGCGCCGCGAACCTCGCCGACGATGATGCGGTCGGGCCGCATGCGCAGCGAGTTGCGCACGAGCTCGCGGATGGCGATCTCCCCCTCGCCCTCGATGTTCTTCGGGCGCGCCTCGAGCCGGAGCACGTGGCGCTGGTTCAGCCGCAGCTCCGCGGCGTCCTCGATCGTGACGATCCGGTCGGCATCGGGGATCGCTGTCGAGAGCGCGTTCAGAAGCGTCGTCTTGCCCGAGCCCGTGCCCCCCGAGATGAGGACGTTCAGCTCGGCGAGGATGCAGCGCTGCAGGAACTCCGCCGTCTCGGTCGTGAGCGTCCCCAGCCGGATCAGGTCGGCGAAGTCGAGCCGCTTCTTCGAGAACTTGCGGATCGTGACGAGCGGTCCGCTGAGCGAGAGCGGCGGGATCACCGCGTTCACGCGGCTTCCGTCCGGAAGCCGGGCGTCGACCATGGGCGAGGACTCGTCGATGCGCCGCCCGACCTGGGCGACCATCTTGTTGATGATGCGTCGCAGGTGCGACTCGTCGGTGAACCGCACCGTCGTCTCGTAGAGGCGCCCCTGGCGCTCCACCCAGACGTCGAAGGGTCCGTTGACCATGATCTCCGTGACGCTGTCGTCGGCGAGGAGCCGCTCCAGCGGGCCGTGGCCCAGGATGTCGTCGGCGATCTCGGCCGCCACGCGCTCGCGGTCGTCGCGCGAGATGCCCTGCTCCCGCGAGAGGTGGTTGCGGATGTCCGCGGTGACGCGTTCCCGCAGCCCGTTCGGGTCCATGTTCACGTTGAAGAGCTGCGGGCCGAGCTCGCCGATGACGGCGAGGTGGACCTTGTTCTTGAGCTCGCCGAAGGGGTCCCGCCCGACGGGAGCGGCGACGGGACGCGCGGTGGAGAGACGCTCGTGGAGATCCATCAGCGCTTCCTCCTCCAGCCCCGCCGGCGTCCGTTCCGAGACGGGTCGGGCACCTGGTACAGCGCCGCGAGCGACCGGAACGCCTTCGCGGCGTCGGAACGCGACTTGGAGACGACGATCGGCGTTCCCTGGTTCACCGAGCGCGGGATGTCGCGGTCGCTCGGGACGAGCACGTCCGGCTTGCGGCCGATGATCGAGACGACGTCGTCGTGGGTGATGCCCACGCGGCTGTCGGCCCGGTTCAGCACCAGCCTCATGCGGTCGGGGTCGTAGCCCATGAGCTCGAGCGTCTCGAAGCCGAGCTTCGTGTTCTTGAGCGAGAGCGAGTCGAGCATCCCGACCATGCACACGTGCGAGGAGCTGTCGATCGAGGCGATCACCTCGGGCGTGAACCCGGGCGGGGTGTCGACGATCACGTACTCGTGGGACGTGCGCAGCGCGGCGTAGACCTCGCGGAGGAACTCCGTCGTGACGACGCCGGCGTGATCCGGGCGGGTGGGCGCGATCAGCGCCCGCGCGCCGGAGGGATGGGTGGCGAGGTAGCCGTCGAGCTTCTCGTCGTCGAGCGAGCCGCCCGACTTCGCGAGCTCGTAGAGCGTGCGTTCCGGCGCCAGCCCGAGGGCGAGCCCCACGTCCCCGAACTGGAGGTCGAGGTCGACGACCGCGACCCGGTGACCGCTCTGCGCGAGGCTCACCGCGAGGTTGCACGACGTGAGCGTCTTCCCGGTTCCCCCCTTCGGGCCGAGCACGCAGATCATCGGCGAGACGGCGACGCCGGTCGCCGCGCTTGCGCCGTGCCTGCGGGCGACGGCCTTCCGCAGCGCGAAGAGGATGCTCTCGGATTCCTGCGGGAGCATGAGGAGGTCGTCCGCCCCCGCCTCGAAGACCCGCTGGACGAACCCGTTCGCCGACCCCTCGCAGAAGACGACCACCGGACGCTCCGGCCGCTGCTTCACGGCGCCGTCGACGAGGAAGAGCGCGCGGTCCGAGTAGCCCGGGCACGCGACGACGAGCAGGTCGGTGGGCGTCTCCTGGAGCGTCGTCCAGCTGTCCTCGAGCCCGTCGACGACGCCGACGATCTGGATCTCGGGATCGACGGGCAGCATGGCCTGGAGCGCCTCGCGATCAACGCCCTCGTCGAGGGCGACGAGTGTCCTGATCGCCTGGCTCATTGCCGCGCTCCGAACGACCTGACGGCGGCCACCGGCTCGACTCCGAAGAGCACCGTCTCGAGCGTCACGACGTCGGGCGGCGTCGGGTCGCCGCCGGTGCGCGGCCGCAGCACGATCCAGACCTTTCCGTTCTCGGAGGAGAAGGCCAGCCGGGCCGCCTGCTCGTGCGTGACGCGAACCGTGACGTTCGAGGTCTGCTGCGCCGAGGCGCCGAAGCCGGCCTGGGCCGCGTCCGGCGAATCGAGCACGAGCACGTCCTCGACCAGCAGCTTCAGCACGGGCCGCTCGACGGCGTCGGGGTCCACCGTGCCGTCCGGCCTGAGCCGACGGACGTTGAACGCGCCGTAGACGTCGACGCGGTCGCCCGCCCGCGCGTTGCCGATCATCCCGTGCGCCGAGTCGAGCGCCAGGGAGATCGCGCGCTCCTCCCCGGCGATCTCGTTCGTCAGGGCGTCCGCGGCGGTGGGACCGAAGTCGGCGACGGTGAGCTGCTGGCCGGGGTAGACGTCCTTCGTAGCGACGAGCCCGCGGAGGGAGTCGGGATCCGAGATCGCGCCTTCCTTGAGCTCGTCCTTCGGCGTCGTCGACGTCTGGAAGAACCCTTCGGAGCCCACGACGTTCCCCGGCGTCCCCTTCTCGATGAAGTCCTTCGCCACGAGCACCGTCATCGGAGCGGCCGACTCGTTCACGGTCGACCGGTACCGGTGCAGGTATCCGAGGAAGACGGCGGCGGCGAGCAGGGCGCCGACGGCGGCGACCGCTACGGTCCCGCCGCGGGTGGACAGCAATTTGTGCGCGAGTTGCACGGCCTTCCCTCCTATTCAGTGAGGACGGCGATGCAGCTTCCGAACGCTCCGAAGTCACAGAGCTCGCCGCTGCCGCCGCCGTTGTTGAGGACGTAGACGTACTGGATGAAATGGCCGACCACGTAGCCCCGGTCGGGCACGGGGTCGTCGTTCGGGCACGGGCTGGAGAACCAGCCGGTGACGTAGAAGGTCGCGAACTTCGTCACCGGCACGACCTCGTTCCCGCTCCCGGTGAAGGTGCCGAACGGCGAGACGAACACGGGCACGATGCGCGGGTCGTCCGCCGGGATGTTCGGGAAGCTCGCCCAGTTGTTCGGGCTGGTGCAGGAGTTCGAGCCTCCGAGGATCCGGGCGCGCATGCCCTGCTCGAGCTGGCCGACCGCTCCGCCCGTCTGCACCGCGACGCAGTCCCACGGCTGCGGGCTCGCCCAGAGCGTCGGCGCGGTCGACGGGCACGGAGCGCCCTCGTTGATCGTGTAGAGGGGAGCGCAGCCCTGCTCGATCTCGTCGCGCAGGTTGGGCAGGTTCGGGTCGCAGTCGATGGACTGGTTCTGGCTGCCGCCGGTCACGCGCAGCTCGACGAGGGGATCCGACACGGTCTGCGCGACCTCGAGGTTGCCGGTGATCGCGACGCGGACGACCAGGTCGTGGGTCGTCCCGAGCGGGAAGGAGTTCGCGCCCGGAACGCCCCCCTCGAGGAGCTCGACCTGCCTGACGGGACCGCTTCGGGCCTCGGAGGCGGAGAACGTGCGCTGGACGACTCCGAACGTCCCGCGGCACCTGTTGCCGCCCGTCGTCGTGCAGGCGTTGCCGGAGACCGTGCCGCTCGTCTCCTCCCACCTGAGCTCGACGCCGACCGGGCCGGCCTGCGGCGTGATGCCGAAGTAGCTCGTCGAGACCCACCGCCCGGAGGTCGCGTCGTACGTCAGCGGGAGCTCGGTGCCGCCGACGACGGCGCTGACCCTCGCCCCGACGGACGCGGGGTCGGCCACGCCGAAGTCGACGACGGCGCTCACGCCGATGGAGCACGTTGACGTCGTCGCGTTGAAGTACCCGTCCGGACAGGACGCTGCGAAGAGGCGGACGTCGCGGGCCACGGGCGGGTTCGGCTGGGCGCCGCTCCCCGCCGTCGAGTACCCGCGCACGAAGACGACGCCGTTCGACGACTCGAGGTCGTAGCACACCACCAGGTAGCTGCCGCACGTCGTGGACGAGCCGCCGCCCAGCGCGATCCGGACGCCGATGCGCGACGAGCTCACCGGCACCGAGACCGGGGCGGCAGCGTTGTCCCAGACGGCCAGGCCGTTGGACGTCCCGACCCGGGTGAGCGGCGTCGACGCGAGCACGGTGCCCGTCGCCTCGTCGACGAAGTACGCGCGGCCCAACCTCGGGTCGACGTCCGGGACGGCGACCGGAAGCGCACCCCGCGCCTGCCGGAGCGCCTGGATCGTCACCCGAGCGTGCGCGTTGATCGCCGGCACGACGTCGAGGCCGAAGAACCACGGCAGGTTCGCCTCCGTGATCTTCACGTCGACCATCCGGGCCGCGCACGGAGGGCCGCCGTCGCTGAAGTCCGTCCCGCCCTCGTTCCAGTAGCGGTCCGAGTTGACGAGGACGTGGACGTTCGCCTGGTCGGTGGGCGCGACCTGGAGGTTGTAGGGCGCCGCGTTGCCGGGGTCGCCGGCGTACTTGCGCGTCTCGCCGAGGATCGGGTCGTCGGAGCACGGGAACGTGAAGAGCCCGCCTCCGGCCAGCGCCCCCGCGTCCGCCTGCATCTGGAGGTGCCGCTTGTGGACGAACCAGTTGCCGACGTCGACGACGAAGATGATGAAGAGGACGAGCACGGGGAGCCAGAGAGCGACGATCACGACGACGCCTCCGTCCTCCTCGTCCACCCGGGGCCTGGCCATCACGAGCACCCCGATCCGTACACCGTGGGCCGCGCCTCGAGGCGCATCGTCGACGAGCCGGTGATGGTGGTCTGGGCGATTCCGACGCGCGAGCCCAGGAACGGAAGCCAGTTGTAGGTCACGCTCGTGCTCACGTGCACCGGGTCGCCCACCTCGGCGGTCCCGTTGGGGAAGCTGATGCAGACGCTGAGCGGCGTCGGGACCGAGGACGTGCCGCCGTTTCGGAGCTCCGGCGTGTCGGCCTGCTGCTGGATGTACTGCTGGAGCGAGCCCGAGCCGGGATTCCGGTTCACGACCGCCCAGCGCGCGCCCTCGTTGGCGAGGTGCGTCTGGTCGATCCAGTAGTTGAAGGCCTTGCCGAAGTCGAGCATGCCGAAGAGGAGGATCAGGAGCAGCGGCAGGACGAGCGCGAACTCGACGAGCGCCACGCCGGCCTCGGGATCGCGGCCGCCGGCCGCGCGTGCTCTGAGCAGACGAAGCAAGCGACCTTTCCTCAGAGCCCGTTCGCCATGTCGAAGAGCGCCGAGCTGACGCTCACGCCGATCGAGGTGAGCGCGGCGACCGTGACGAGCGCGATGAGCAGCAGGACGAGCGCGTACTCGACGAGCGCCTGCCCGTCCTCGCGGCAAGCGACCGCTTTCTGGGTTGGATCGAACATTGCTTTCCTCCTTCTCCGCGGGGAGCCTCCAGCGTCGCCCGGCGACCCTCAGTTCCTTGGTGCGGTCGGACGGCGACGACTGGAAGCCCCGCGGACGACATCCCTTCTAGAGGGCGCCGGCGATCTGGTTGAGGATGTTGTTGACGTTGCCGCCGAGCAGCGTCAGCGCCCCGATGCAGACCACGGCGATGAGGC
>JAICGP010000045.1 GCA_025923055.1 Thermoleophilia bacterium | reverse complement strand
GGCCGCGATCGAGCCGCTCGAGCGCGAGATCGCCTCGTGGTCGCTCGCCAACGGGCTCCAGGTCAGCGAGCGGCGCATCCCGATCGGCACCGTCGGCGCCAACTTCGAGGCGAGGCCGAACGTCGCCCTCGACGTCGCCGGTCAGCTCCTCAAGAGCCTCAACGCGGCCGTGCTCCGCACCGGCGGAGCGGCGCTCCGCACCGTGACGGCGCTCGTCGACGAGGTGCTGCGGCCCGCCCTCGAGCGCGCCGGGCTCTCCTCCGCCGCGGTGGGCCTCGTCCGCTCGCCCGACCACGAGGGGGCGCGCGCGCTCGTCTCGCTGCCCCGGCGGATCCCGCTCGTCATCCTGCGCGGCAGCGGCGAGACCACGGCCGCGCTCGCGCGGCTGGCGGCCGAGAGCGGCGTGCGGGCGCTCGCCCACGCCGAGGGCGGCGGCGTCCTCTACGTCCACGAGAGCGCAGACCGCGAGCGCCTGCTGGCGATCGCCGAGGCGAGCCTCGACCGCCTCGGCGTCTGCAACCGGCTCAACCTCGCGCTCGTCGACCGGAGGGCGCCGGACGGCGCGCTCGACGCGCTCCTCACGACGTTCGAGCGGCTCGGCCTCGAGGTGTACGGCACGCCGAGGGCGCGAGACGGGCGCTGGCTCCGTCCGCTGGAGACCCGCCTCGGCCACGAGTGGGCGAGCGACCCGGAGCGGGTCACCGGCGTCACGGTCGACGTCGTCGACGACCTCGAGGAGGCGGTGCGCCTGGCCAACGAGGAGACGTCCGGCCTCGCCGCGACGATCGTCGCCGAGGACGAGCTTGCGGCGCGCTCGTTCCTCGACGGGTACCGCGGCACGGCGGCCGCCTGGAACGCTCCCACGCGCTTCGTGGACGGCTTCGAGCTGACGGGCGCGCCGGAGACGGGCATCAACGTCGGCCGCGAGCCGGGCCCGCGCGGCCCGGTCACGTACCGCGACCTCTGGCTGCGCCAGTACCGGATCGTCGGCGACGGCACGCAGCGGCGGTGACGCAGGGCGCGGTCGTCGTCAAGCTCGGCACGAGCCTGATCGCGGGTCCCGGCGGCCGGCTGCGCCGCTCCCTCCTCGGCCATCGAGCCCGGGAGATCGCCGAGCTGGCCCGCGGCGGGACACCGGCCGTCGTCGTCTCCTCGGGCGCCATCGCGCTCGGCCTCCCGCGCCTCGGCCTCACCCGGCGGCCGGCCAGCGTCCCGAGGCTGCAGGCCGCCTCGGCGCTGGGCCAGGCGCGCCTCCAGGCGGCCTGGGACGCGGCGCTCGCGCGCCACGGCGTCGCCGCCGCACAGATCCTCCTCACCGCCGGCGACATCGCCGACCGCGCTGCGTACGTCAACGCGCGCAACGCGCTGGCAGCCCTCTTCCGGCTCGGCGCCGTCCCGATCGTCAACGAGAACGACGCCACCGCGACGGACGAGATCACCTTCGGCGACAACGATGCGCTCGCCGCGCAGGTGGCGGTGCTCGTCCGCGCGCGCCTGCTCGTCCTCCTGACGGAGGTGGAGGGTGTCTTCTCGCACGCCCCGGGGACGCCCGGCGCCGAGCTGATCCCCGAGGGGTCGGCCGCCCGCACCGCCGTGCTTGGCGACGCCGCGCCGACCGGGAAGGGCGGCATGCGCAGCAAGGTGCTCGCCGCCGAGATGGCCGCCTCGGCGGGAATCCAGACGGTCATCGCAGGCGGCGCCGGCGCTGCGGTACTGGAGCCGATCCTCGCCGGCGAGCTGCGCGGGACGGTGTTCGAGCCGAAGGGCAGAGAGCACTCCGCATTCAAGCTCTGGCTCCGCTTCGGCAAGCCGGTCGCGGGCCGACTGCACGTGGACGAGGGAGCGAAGCGCGCGGTCGCCGAGGACGGCGCCAGCCTGCTCGCGATCGGCGTGGCGCGCTGCGAGGGTCGCTTCGAGCCGGGCGACGCGGTCGAGCTCGTCGGCCCCGACGGCACCGCCTTCGCCAAGGGCATCGCAGGCGCCTCGCCGGCGGAGCTCGAAGGCCGGCCCCGCGGCGTCGAGGCGGTCCACCGCGACCGCCTGGTGGCCTACTGAGCCCGCCTCAGCGCGGCCGGTCCGAGACCCAGCGGTTCCGCCGCGGGTTCCAGCGCTGGCAGGTGAGGTTCCGGATGCTCACGTTCGCCCGGACATCGCACGGCGGGGCGCCGGCGAAGCCGCTGCACCTGGGATCCGAGCCGTCCGTGCGGCCGGAGCGGAACCGCGCGCCGCGGACCGAGCCGCTGCCAAGACCCGCGAGGAGCGAGCGGTTGCAGGCGATGAACCGGCCGCGGACGACGTCGATGTTGCGAGGGCGGTTGCCGTTTGCCCCGGAGTAGAAGAACGCGCCGCCCGCTCCCTGGCACGTCGAGCGGCCACGGTTGTACCGCCCGACCCTGAAGTTGACGAAGGTGATGTTGCGGCCGCCCTGGAGCTGGACGCCGTCCTGGTGCATCGCCGGCGAGTAGCGCGGCCCGCAATCCGCGCGCCCGGTGATCTGGATGCCGCGGTTGTAGCCGGCCCGGTGGCGCACCTTGACCGCGTCGACGCCGGGCCCGTACGTGCGGCCGTTTCCCCTCACGAGGAGGATCAGGTCGATAGTGGAAGGGTTCCCGTCGCCGGCGCAGCCCGTGGTCAGGTCGACCGCGTTCTGCCCGAAGCGACGTCCGCGGCTGAAGTTGAGGACGACCTTGAGCGGGAGGCGCCCCCAGCGGCCGAGCGGCCGGTCGCAGAGGAACCTTCGGTTCCTCCGCGTGATCGTCCTGCCCGGTACGCAGCCGCCCGGGCTCGCGACGGTGCAGTCGAGGCGGGCCGCCGCGGCGTCCTGGGCCGCTCCCGCGGTCGCCGCGCCGGCCGAGGGAGCGAGCGCCGCCGAGGCTGTCAGAATGGCCGTTGAGACGAGGAGGCGCCGAAGAGACATGGTCGAAGCCCGGGGGAAGGCGGCGCGAGGCTAGCAGCGGCCGTCGACGTACCGGGGCCGGCTTCGAGGGCTTTTCGACCGCTGAGCAGCGGAAATCCGGGTTTGTAAAAAATGGTTGAGGATTCCAGCCCTAACGGATCGCTGACATCTGGGCATGTGCCGGCGCGAGCCGACGTGCTGCTCGTCTGCTCCACGGGAGGACACCTGCTCCAGCTCCTCGCCCTGCGCGGCGCGTGGAACGACTTCTCCCGGCTCTGGGTCACCTTCGACAAGAGCGACGCGCGCTCGCTCCTGGCCGGCGAGCGCGTCGTCTTCGCGAGGGGGCCGACGAACCGCAACTTCGGCCTCCTCGCGGTCCGCAACCTGCTGAGGAACACCGTCGCCGCCGTCAGGCTGCTGCGCCTGGTGCGGCCGAAGGTCGTCCTCACGACCGGCGCCGGCGTCGCCGTTCCCTACGCTTGGATCGGGCGCCTGCTCGGCGCCCGCGTCGTCTACGTCGAGAGCCTCACGCGCATCGATCGCCCGTCGCTCAGCTGCCGCCTCATCGCGCCCGTTGCGACCCGGATCTACGCCCAGTGGCCGGAGCTGACCGAGGCGGTGCCCCGGGCCCGGTACGTCGGGAGCGTCGTCTCCGGAACGTGATCCTCGTCACCGTCGGAACGAACGAGGCGCGGTTCGACCGCCTGCTCGAGGCGGTCGCCGGCCTGCCCGACGGGACGGACCTCTTCGTCCAGCACGGCCCGTCGCCGGTCCGGCCCGTCGGGGCCACCTGCACGGAGTACCTCGCCTTCGACGAGCTGGCCGAGCGGGTGCGCGAGGCCGACGCCGTCGTCACCCACGCGGGCGTGGGCTCGATCCTGACCGCGCTCCTGAACGGCGCGCGGCCGATCGTCGTCCCCCGGCTCCAGCGCTTCGGAGAGGCCGTCGACGACCACCAGCTCGACTTCGGCCGCCGGGCCGCGGAGGCCGGCCTCGTGACGCTCGTCGAGGACGTCGCCGAGCTCCCGGCGGCAGTCGCGCGCCTGCGGGCTTCGCCGCCGCCGCCGCCCAGGCCCGACGAGAGGCTCGTCGCGGACCTGCGCGGCTTCCTGGCCGACGCGGTCGGCCGCGACGCGGGGTCCTGAGCCGGCCTACTCGATGTAGCCGAGCCCGCGGAGGCGCTCCTCCACGAGGGCGCTCTCGCCGGCGGCGTACTCCTCGGTCCGGCCGGCTTCGATCTCCGCCGCCTCCTCGTACTCGGGCGGCCGGCGCTCGAGCAGGGCCGGGTCGATCGCCTCCAGGAGGACGCGGCCCTCGAGCTCGGTCGGCACGGGCTCCTCGAGCAGGTAGAGGAGCGTCGGCGCGACGTCCTCGATCCCCGCCGAGAGCGTCACGCCCGGCTGCACCGACGGCCCCGCGAGGACGACCAGGCCCTCGTGACGGTGGCTGCCGACGTAGGAGTGCTCGCTGCCGGGCTCGATCTCGATGCGGTCCCAGATCGACTCGGAGCGGCTCTTCATGTTCCCCTTGCCGAGCCACGCGTAGTCGGCGAACTCGACGAGGAGGTCGGGCACCTTCTCGAGCTGCGGCCCCTCGAACAGGTCCTCGCGCCGGTGAACCGCGGCGACGACCCGCTCGCCGTCCCGTCCGCGCAGCTCGAGGAGCTTCGCGGCGATGTCGTCGCGGAGGCGCTCGTACTCCTCGCCGGGCTCGACGACGCCGTGCTCCTCGCGCCCCCGGACGTTGAGGACCACGTTGCCGAAGGTCCCGTACGCGAACGCTCGCGTGTTCGGCCAGTCGATCGCGGAGTACTCCTCGCGCTCGTATGCGCGCTCGCGCAGCGAGGGCAGCCGCCTCTTGACGGCCGAGCGGAGGCCGGCCGGGACGTGTCGGCGCAGCTCGAAGAGCCCGTCGACCGCCCGGCGGCGCAGCTGCGAGCCGCCCGGGACGTACGACAGGTACCCCTGCCCGGCGAGCCACGCGTTCAGGTTGACGACACCGTGCAGGGGGCCCGCTCCGTGGTCGGAGACGACCATGACGTCGTGCTCGGGCCCGAGCCACTCGAGCAGGCGGCCGAGCCGCTCGTCGAGGATGCGGTAGACCTCGGCGACCGGGCTGCGGGCGCCGTCGCGCTCCCAATCGGTCCAGCACAGGTGCTGGATGTGGTCGCCGGCCATGAACACGACGAAGAGGAGGCTCGGCTCGAAGCGCTCGGCGAGCCACAGCGCCAGGTCGACCTTCTGGTCGGCGGCGCGGCGGACGATGTCGAGGTCGACCCGCCCGCCCTTGCCGAGCGGGAAGCGGTTGTCGAGCTCGATGGAGCCGTAGCGGCGGGCGATCTCGGCGACCAGCTCCGGCGGATGGGTCATGCCGTGCTCGCGCTCGGCGGCGTCGAACCCGGCGACGGAGAAGCCGTCGATCTGCGGGGCGGGCCAGGTGAAGGGGATGCCGACGAGCCCCGCCCGGCGCCCCTTCGCGGTGAGGCGATCCCAGACGGCCGGCGCCCTGCGGAAGCTCCCGTTCACGAAGCGGAGCCGGTAGCCGCCCTCGTCCCGCTCCGTGAAGTCCCAGATCCCGTGGCGCCCGGCGTTGACCCCCGTGACCAGGGTCGACCACGCCTGCGGCGTGAGCGGGTGGGTCGTCGAGCGCAGGACGCCGCCGCTCCCCTCCCGGAGCAGGCGGCCGAGCCAGGGGAGGTCGCCGCCGGCCATGAGCGGCTCCGCGACCTGGAGCGTCGCCGCGTCCAGGCCGACGACCGTCAGGCGGGGTCTCGAGGGGTTGCTCACCGCACTCCTAACTTACTCGCTCCCCGAGAACGGCCGAGGGCCGCCCGAAAGGCGGCCCTCGGAGCCAGGCGTCTCGCCGGCGCCGCTATTCCCAGCGATCGGCCGTCCGGTTCCAGTTCTGACACGTCACGGCGGTCATCGTCACGGCGCTCGAGCCTTCGCAGGCCGGTGACGCGTGGAAGCCGACGCACACGGGATCGGATCCGTCGTTGCGCCCCGAGCGGAAGCTCGCGTTGGCGACGTCGCCGGTGCCGGTGCCCATGAAGAGCGAGTGGTTGCAGGCGATGTAGCTGCCGCGGACGACGTCGACGTTCGTCGGCTCGTAGCCGGAGGCGGCCGAGTAGAAGAACGCCCCGCCCGCGCCCTGGCACGTCGAGCGACCACCCGCGTAGTCGCCCACCGAGAAGTCGACGAACGCGATGTTGCGGCCGCCCTGCAGCTGGACGCCGTCCTGGTGGACGTCCGGCGTGTACTTCGGCCCGCAGTCGACGTGCCCGGTGAGCTGGATGCCGGCGCTGTACCCGGCGCCCTGGCGCACCTTGAAGGCGTCCACTCCGGGCCCGTACGTCCGGCCGTCGCCCTCGACGTCGACGATCAGGTCGATCGTGCTCGGGTTGCCGTCGCCGGCGCAGCCCGTGTAGAGGTCGATCGCGCCGTTGCCGCCGAACAGGCGGCCCGGCGTGAAGTCGATGTCGACCTTCAGCGGCAGCTGCCCGTAGCTGGAGAGCGGCCGGTCGCAGAGGAACTTCGCGTCCGTGAGGCGCAGCGTCGTGCCGGGGACGCAGCCCGAGGTGTCGGCGACGGTGCAGCCGCCGTCCGGGTTCGGCTCGGGCTCGGGGTCCGGCTCCGGCTCGGGGTCCGGAGGCGGCGCGCCGCCCACGGGGCCCCACGGCCGCGAGGTCGCGGTGTCCGAGCCGCTCGCGTTCTGAGCGGTCACGCGCACACGCAAGGTGCGGCCGTCGTCGGCGGCCTGCACGACGTAGCTCGCTCCGCTCGCCCCGAAGATCGAGGAGCAGGCGCTCCCGTCGGGGGCACAACGGCCCCACTGGTAGGCGTAAGAGAGCGGGCGCCCGCCGCTCCAGGAGCCCGGCGAGGCGACCACGGTCGCCCCCACGTCCGCCGTTCCCGAGATCGTGGGCAGGGACGTGTTTTGCGGCTCGCAGGCATCCGTCTCGACGCGGAGCGAGCGCCGGCGCGACTGGTCGCCGTCGCGGTCGACCGTGCGGACGCCGAGGCGGTAGGTCCGGTTGCAGCGGAGACCGGAGAACGTGAACGTCCGGGGGTCTCTCCGCCACCCGACGGTCGTGGTGTTCCGGTAGACGCGGTAGGCCCAGGCGGCCCGCACGCGCGTCCACCGCACCGTCACCGAGTGGGCGCTCACGCTCGTCGCGCGAACCTCCTTGGGACGGTGGGGACGGTCGCCATGGTGCGCGCCGGCCGGGGCGGCGAGCGCGAGCACGGCGAGGCCCGCGATCAGGACGAAGGCGACCCGGGTCGTGGACCGGGTCTGGAAAATCGTGCAAGGTGGAAGCATGCGGCTCATGGCGGCCTGATCGGCACCCGCCCCGGCGGGCGCGAGCCGGGAATCCCTCGTCGGGAGTCCCTTGAACGGGGGGTTGTCCGCTAATGGCGGGCGACCGCGCCGGGCGCGGTCGCTCGGCCCGGCTCAGCCGGCGCTCTCGAGCAGGCTCTTGCGGCGTACCTTGCCGGTCGCCGTGGTCGGCAGCGCGTCGAGGAAGACGACCTCGCCGGGCACCATGAAGTTCTCGAGCCGCGTGCGGCAGGCGGCGATGACCTCCTGGTCGGTCAGCTCCGCCCCGTCGTCGAGGACGACGAAGGCGCGGATCGCCTCGCCGAGGACGTCGTCCGGGACGCCCACGACTGCGGCCTCCTTGACGCCGTCGACGTCGAAGATGGCGTTCTCGACCTCGATCGGGCTCACCTTCTCGCCGCGCGTCTTGATGATGTCGTCGGTGCGCCCGACGAAGTAGAGGAACCCTTCCTCGTCCACGGTGAAGTGGTCCTGCGTGCAGAGCATCCGCTCGCCGGGGAGCGGGCCGGGCACGATCATCTCCGCCGTCTGCTCGGGCTTGCGCCAATAGCCGACCATCACGTGGGGCCCGCGGACGTGGAGGATCCCCGTCTCCCCCGGCTCGACGGGCGTCCCGTCCTCGCGGAGGACCATCGTCTCGGTGCCGGGGATGGCGCGCCCCACCGAGGTCGGCTTGCGCTCGAGCAGCTCCGGCTCGAGGTAGCAGACGCGCTTGCACTCGGTCAGCCCGTACATGGCGAAGATGAGCGCGTTCGGGAAGATGCGTCGCATCTCCGCGTGGAAGGTCGCCGGGAGCGCGGCGGCGGTGTTCGTCACGCGCCGGACGCTTCCGAGCTCGAAGTCCATCCCACGGCGCATGGAGAGGAGCGTCGCGTAGACCGTCGGCACGCCGGGGAAGACGGTGATCTCCTCCTCCTGCACGCGCTTCACGGTCTGGGCGGGAAAGGCGAAGGAGCGCTCGAGGACGAGCGTGCCGCCGCGCAGCACCGCCATGAGGAGCTGGTAGAGCCCGTAGTCGAACGCGAGCGGCAGGACCCCGAGGATGCGCTCGTCCGCTCCCAGCCGCAGGTACTGGGCGATTGACCCCGCGGCGAAGACCATGTTCCCGTGGGTCATCATCACGCCCTTGGGGAAGCCGGTGCTTCCCGAGGTGTAGATGAGCGCCGCGAGGTCGAGCGGGATCGTGCCCGCGGGACGGGGCTCGGGCGCGGCGGAGGCGACGACGTCCTCGAGGTCGAGCACGCCCTCGACGCCCTCCGGCGCGGCCGCCGCGATCACCGCCTTCACGCTCGGCGCGGCCGCGGCCGCCGCCGCGGCGGTGCGGGTCAGCGAGCCCTCGGTGAGGAGCACCGCGGCCTCGCAGTCGTCGAGGACGTACAGGAGCTTGTCCTCCTTCGTCTGCGCGTTGACGACGACGAAGACGCCGCCCGCGAGCACGGCCGCGTAGATCGCCGTCGCGGCGCCCGCCGAGTTGTCCATGTAGATCGCGACGCGGTCGCCGCGCCCGACGCCGAGCTCCTGGAGGGCCCGGGCGAGGCGGAGCGCGCGCTCGCGCAGCTGCGCGTACGTGAGCCGCTCCGCGCCGGCCACGACGGCCTCGCGCTCGGGGACGCGCTCGGCGGAGGCGAGCAGCGTCTCGTGGAGGAGACGGATCTCGGCGGCCTGCATCAGGCGACCGCGGCTTCCGCGCGGGAGTCGCGTACCTCCGCGCCGACGACGACGCGGTCGGGCACGAGCGGATCCGCGAGCGTGGGATCGGCGACGAAGCGGTCGTGCAGGAGCATCGTCGAGAGGACCCCGACGAGCGCCATCTCGTCGGTCTCGCTGACCGCGTCGCGGGGCGCGCCGGCCTCGCACTTGCGGACGACGCGGGCGACGGGCTCGGGCGCGAAGATGCCGGCCGCCTCGAGCCGCCCCGGTTCGAGCAGCTCGCGCACGTACTCGGGCGCGCCGTCGCCGACGAAGGCGCCGACGATGGGCGCCCGGTACGGCCGCTTCTTCCGCTCGGCGATCTCGGCCGGAAGGCGGTGCTCGACCGCCTTGCGCAGGAGGTACTTCTCGTGCAGCCCGCGCAGGCGGAGCGCGTCGGGAAGCGCGGCGGCGAACTCGGCCACGCGGTAGTCGAGGAAGGGGAAGCGCCCCTCCACCGAGTGGCCCATCAGCATCCGGTCGCCCTGCGAATGGAGCAGGTAGCCGTTCAGGAACGTCGTGATCTCGAGGTACTGCGCCCTCCCGAGCGGGGTGAGCTCGCCGAACCAGCCGGGGAGCCGCGCCTCCAGCCGCTCGGCCGGATCGCCGCGCTCGGCCGCCCGCGCGAGCACGTCGTCCTGGACGAGCGCGAGGATCCGCGCCGTGTTCGCGAAGCGGATGCGATGGCTGTAGAGCGGGTCCTCGGTGTCGGTGAGGCCCTTCCTGTAGAAGCCGACGAGGAACGCGCCCGAGCGCTTCAGGTCCTTGCCGATGAAGGCGTTCAGCCGGGTCAGCAGGAGGGGCCGCAGCTCGGACTCGGGCTCGCGCGCCCAGAAGTGGCGCACCTTGTTCTCGCGGAAGAGGTCGTAGCCGGCGAAGAGCTCGTCGGCGCCCTCCCCCGTCGTCACGACCTTGAGGCCGGCCTCGCGCACGGCGCGCGAGAGGCGCAGGAGGGGCGCGGGAGCCGTGCGGAGCGTCGGCTTCTCCGACATCTCGACCGTCCGGGGGAGCAGCTCGGCGATGTCGCGGGCGCCGACGACGGCGCGCGTCAGGCTCGTGCCCTGGTCGCCCGCGAGCCGGTCCTGGAACTCGCTCTCGTCGAAGCGGGGGTCCTCGAAGCCGATGCCGAACGAGTAGAGCGTCTCCTCCATCTGCTCGAGCGCGAGGGCGACGATGGCGGACGAGTCGAGGCCGCCGCTCAGGTATGCGGCGACGGGGACGTCCGCGCGCAGGCGGAGGCGGGTGGCGTCGGCGAGCAGCGCGTCGAGCTCGCCTGCGAGCGAGTCGCGCTCGGCGGCCGGGACGTCGCCGGCGGCCGAGAAGCGCAGATCCCACCAGCGCCGCTCCTCGCGGATCCCGTCGCGGCCGGCGACGAGGTAATGCGCCGGCGCCAGCTCGCGGATGCCCGCGAAGGCGGAGCCGTCGGGCGAGATGCACCACGTCGTGAAGGTCTCGACGAGGCCGGCGGGATCGAGCTCGCGCCGCGCCGCCGGATGGCGGAGGATCGCCTTCGCCTCGGAGGCGAAGACGAGGTCGCCGCCCAGCTCGGCCACGAAGAGGGGCCGGACGCCGAAGCGGTCGCGCGCGAGGAAGAGCTCCTCGGCGAGCCGGTCCCAGACGGCGATCGCGAAGTCGCCGTTGAGGCGGTCGAGGCAGGCGGGACCCCACTCCGCGTAGGCGTGGGCGATCACCTCGGTGTCGCAGGTGGTGGCGAAGCGGCGGCCGAGCGCGGCGAGCTCCTCGCGCAGCTCGACGTGGTTGTAGACCTCGCCGTTCTGCATGACCCAGTAGCGACCGTCCTCGCTCCCGAGCGGCTGGTCGCCGCCCGCGAGGTCGACGATCGCGAGGCGCGTGTTCGCCATGCCGTAGCGGCCGTCGAGGTACAGGCCGGTGCCGTCGGGCCCGCGGTGGCGGAGCTCCCCGGCCATCTCGAGCAGGAGGTCCGGCGGCGCCGCGACCCCGGGGCGCGCGTAGATGCCCGCGATGCCGCACATGAGCCTTCCTGACGATACGGGCAGGCCCGACGGGCGGCAAGGGGGGGTTTGGGAGGGGTGCAAACTGGTCGAAAGCAGCGGAGGGCGCTGGTATACTCCGGGCGTCGCCCCGTGAGTTGGCCGGAGGCGACTTCTGTTTGTAGCCGGGCAATATCCGGGGTGGACGAGATGGCGAGTTCCGAGAGCATCGAGCAGGAAGTCCGTGAATTCCTGAGGGAGAATTTCCCTCTCAGCGCAGATGGGGTCGTGCTGGCGCCCGACGACTCGCTCATCGAGGTTGGCGTCATCGACTCGACGGGCGTCCTCGAGCTGATCGGCTTCATCGAGGAGCGCTACGAGATCGAGGTGCGGGACGAGGAGGTCCTCCCCGAGAACCTCGACTCGATCGCGAGCATCACGCGCTTCGTCGGCGGCAAGGTCGGCGCGGCCGCGTCCTCGAATGGCGCCCACGGCGACTGACCTCACTCCCGAGGCGCTGCGGCTCGACCCGGCGCGGGCCGTGGACGAGATCGCGGAGAGCCTGCGCGAGTCCGTCTACAAGCAGCTCCGCCGGCGCGGCGCCGTCATCGGCCTCTCGGGCGGCGTCGACTCGAGCCTCGTCGCGTTCCTCTGCTCCCGCGCGTTCGGGCCGGAACGGGTCCTCGGCGTCCTCATGCCGGAGGGCGAGTCCGCACCCGACACCCTCGACCTCTCCCGCGTCTCCGCCGAGTCCGCGGGCGTCGAGACGGTGCTCGAGGACATCACGCCGATCCTCGCCGCGGCCGGCTGCTACGAGCGCCGCGACGCGGCCATCCGCACCGTCCTGCCCGAGTACGGCGAGGGGTGGAAGGCGAAGATCGTGCTCCCGAGCCTCCTCGGGGGCGACCGCTACAGTCTCTTCTCGGTCGTCGCCGAGTCCCCTGACGGCGAGCGGCGCGAGGCGAGGCTGACCGCGACGGCGTACCGCGAGGTGGTGGCGGCCACGAACTTCAAGCAGCGCGTCCGCAAGATGCTCGAGTACCACCACGCCGACCGGCTCGACTACGCCGTCGTCGGCACGCCGAACCGGCTCGAGTACGACCAGGGCTTCTTCGTCAAGAACGGCGACGGCTCGGCGGACGTGAAGCCGATCGCCCACCTCTACAAGACCCAGGTCTACCAGCTCGCCGAGCACGTCGGCGTCCCGGCCGAGATCCGCGAGCGTCCGCCGACCACGGACACCTACGCGCTCGAGCAGAGCCAGGAGGAGTTCTACTTCTCGGTCCCCTTCGACAAGCTCGACCTGTGCCTCTACGCGCAGAACGAGGGGCTTTCCGTGGAGACGACCGCGGCCGGGACGGGCCTCGAGCCCGGTATCGTCGAGCGGGTCTTCGCGGACATCGACCGCAAGCGCCGCGCCGCCGAGTACCTGCACGCGCCGCCGCTCCTCGTCGCGCCGCCCGAGCCGGCCACCCCCTGACCCGGGGCCGCTCCTAGACCATCGAGGGGGAGCTCCTCGCCACGGTTCTCCACAGGTGTGGGAACCATTTGGTGGAAAGTCCGCGAACAACGTTGTCCCCCGGCCTATGCACACGACGGAAGATCAGCTATGGTCAGGCCTTCCGTGTAGTCCGATCGAAAGGCGGCCCTTTCGATGAGCCCTTCGGAGCATCGCACCGCGGTACTGCTGGACCAGCATCCTCTCTGGCTGGAGGCGGTGGAGAACGTCCTCCACCGGATCGGGATCGAGGTGAAGGGGAAGGCGACCTCGCCCGACCACGCGCTGGCCCTGATCGAGGAGCACCGCCCCAGCCTCTTCGTCACGAGCGTCGAGGCGAGCGACGGTGAGATGGACGGCATCGAGTGCCTGGCGCTCGCACGCGAGCGCGTCCCCGAGCTGAAGGTGATCGTGCTCTCGGCCCACGCCGACGCGCAGTACGTCGACGCATCGCTCGCAGCCGGCGCCGACGTGTACGTCGTGAAGACGGCGCACGCGGACGACCTCGCCTCGGCGGTCCGGCAGGCGTTCGACCACTCGATCTACCTCGCCCGGGCGCAGAACGGGCGGCGCGAGCACACGCGCGAGTCGATCGACGAGGCCTGGGGCCTCACGCGCCGCGAGCTCGAGATCCTGACGCTCGTGGCAGAGGGACACTCGAACGCGCAGCTCGCCCGCATGCTGTGGGTGACCGAGCAGACGGTCAAGTTCCACCTGTCGAACATCTACAGGAAGCTCGGCGTCTCGAATCGCACCGAGGCGAGCAGGTGGGCCCAGGTGCACGGCCTCCTGCCGCTGCAGGGCGCCCCGGTCTAGCCCCATCCTTCTGAGCGCGGCCACCCCCCGACCAATCGGGGGCGGCCGCGCGCGCTCTGGCGAGCGCCCCGCAACCTTTCCCGGTCCGCGCGGCGGCGTCATCCCCCGGAAGGGGTAAGCGGGCCCTCCCGCTTGGTCTCCGGGAGTGCCCGCTCCCCCGACGGCGGGCATCGCGCAGAGGGAAGGCTCACGACGCGACCCCGCCACGAGCGGCGGCTGCGGCCAACCGCCGCATTCCCGCGAGCCTACTCGACCTGCCCGAACGGAGCTACTGGCCGTTAGGGGAGAGTGAACCGGCGTCGGACACTCAGAAGACCGGCGTCTCGCGCCAGGTGCCCCAGACCCTCCGGAGCGCGTCGCACATCTCGCCCATCGTGACGTACGCCCGCGCGGCGTCGACGATCGCCGGCATCAGGTTGACCTCCTCGCGGGCGGCGTCGCGCTCGAGCCTGGCGAGCGCCGACTCCGCGGCCGCCGCGTCCCGGCGCGCGCGCAGGGAGCGGACGCGCTCGACCTGCTTGTCCTCGAGCGCCTGGTCGATCGAGAGGATCTCGATCGGACGCTCCTCGGGCTCCTCGTACCGGTTCACGCCCACGATGACCCGCTGCCCCGCCTCCACCTCGCTCTGGTAGCGGAAGGACGCCTCCGCGAGCTCGCGCTGGAAGAAGTTCTCCTTGATCGCCGGGATGACGCCCCCGAGCCGGCGGATCCGCTCGAAGTAGTCGTACGCCTCCGCCTCGAGCCGGTTCGTCAGCTCCTCGACGAGGTAGGAGCCGCCCAGAGGGTCGATCGAGCTCGCGACGCCCGTCTCGTGGGCGAGCACCTGCTGCGTGCGGAGGGCGATCTTGACGGCGTGCTCGGTCGGCAGGGCGAGCGCCTCGTCGAAGGAGTTCGTGTGGAGCGACTGGCAGCCGCCGAGGACGGCGGCGAGCGCCTCGACCGCGGTGCGGACGATGTTCACCTCCGGCTGCTGCGCCGTGAGCGAGACCCCCGCGGTCTGGGCGTGGAAGCGCATGAGCCAGGAGCGCGGGTTCTTCGCCCCGTAGCGCTCCCGCAGCTCGCGCGCCCAGATCCGTCTCGCCGCCCGGTACTTGGCGATCTCCTCGAAGAAGTCGATGTGCGCGTTGAAGAAGAAGGAGAGGCGAGGCGCGAACTCGTCGACGTCGAGTCCGCGAGCCGTCGCCGCCTCGACGTAGGCGAACCCGTCGGCGAGGGTGAAGGCGAGCTCCTGGGCCGCCGTCGAGCCGGCCTCGCGGATGTGGTAGCCCGAGATGGAGACGGGGTGCCAGAGCGGCACCTCCCGCGCGCAGAACTCGATCATGTCGACGCAGAGCCGCATCGACGGCTCCGGCGGGAAGATCCACTCCTTCTGCGCGATGTACTCCTTGAGGATGTCGGTCTGGATCGTCCCGCGCAGCCGGTCGCGCGGGACGCCCTGCTGCTCCCCGACGCAGATGTAGAAGGCGAGCAGGATCGCCGCCGGCGCGTTGATCGTCATCGAGGTGGAGACCTCGGCGAGCGGGATCCCGGCGAAGAGGTGCTCCATGTCCTCGAGCGAGTCGACCGCGACGCCCTCGCG
>JAICGP010000044.1 GCA_025923055.1 Thermoleophilia bacterium | reverse complement strand
GCGCTTGACCTGCTCGACCCCCGAGCGGTCCGCGACGCCGTCGCCGCCGTCCGGCCCGACGCGATCGTCCACCAGGCGACCGCGCTCGCCGGGCTGAGCGACTTCAAGCACTTCGACAGGAGCTTCGCCCAGACGAACCGCCTCCGCACCGAGGGCACGGACGCACTGCTCGCGGCCGCGAGGGAGGTCGGCGTCGGCCGGGTCGTCGCGCAGAGCTACGCCGGCTGGCCGTCCGCCCGCGAGGGCGGGCCCGTCAAGACCGAAGAGGACCCGCTCGACCCGGCGCCCGTGCCGGCGATGCGCGAGACGCTCGCCGCGATCCGCCACCTCGAGCGGACGGTGGTCGGCGCCGGCGGGATCGTGCTCCGCTACGGCGGCTTCTACGGCTCGCCCGGCGACGCCCAGCTCGAGGTCGTGCGCCGGCGGCGCTTCCCGCTGGTCGGTGACGGCGGCGGCGTCTGGTCGTTCGTGCACCTGGACGACGCGGCCGCGGCGACCGTCCTCGCCGTCGAGCACGGCCGGCCCGGGATCTACAACGTCGTCGACGACGAGCCGGCGCCGGTTCGCGAGTGGCTGCCCGCCCTGGCCGCCGCGATCGGCGCGAAGCCGCCCCGCCGCGTGCCGCGCTGGCTCGCCCGGCTGGCGGGCGGCGAGGCGGGCATGGTGCTGATGACCGAGTCCCGCGGCGCCGCGAATGCGAAGGCGAAGCGCGAGCTCGGCTGGCAGCTCCGCTATCCGAGCTGGCGCTCGGGCTTCCGGGAGGCGTACGGCGAGGCCCGCGGCAGAGGGTCGTCCGCGTCGGCTCCCGGGCGTATTCCGGCAGCCCACCGGGCCTGAGAGGCAGGGACGAGGAGGAGGGCGCTCTCGCGGGCCGCCCTCCTCCTCGGACCGGTGTCAGCGGAGCCGGAGCTCGAGCGTCCCCTCGCGGACGCCCGGGCTCGTCTCCTCGCTCAGCCGCAGCTGGCCGCGGACGAAGCGGTACCGCTCCGTCCCGCCGGTCACGGCTGCGAGGATCGGCCCGCCCGCGTTGAAGTCGATCGCGGTCGCCACCTCGACGTTGCCGCCCTCGAGCTGGATCGTGCCACGGCACGACGCGAGGCCCGGGGTGACGAGCGCGGTGCACGTCGCCAGGAACCGCCCGATCGTCCTCGTGTCCGCCCGGTTGCGCAGGTCGTTCTCGAACACGAATAGATCGCCGGGGCTCTGACCGGCCGCGCCGACGTCGACGAACTCGAACTCGTCGGCCACGTCGAGGAACGCGATCTTCACGGGCTTCCGCGGCTTGGCCGAGCCGTCGGTCGCGGCCGCGGCGCCTCCGAGCGCGAGGACGAGGACCGCGAGGACGGCCACGGGTGCGAGCAAGCGTCTCATCTACTGCCTCCTTCCGCTGCATGCAGGACGGAAGCGACGCTACGACCGCGCCGGAGCGGCGGAAACGTGGAAACCCCCTGACTTTCCTCGCCGTTACGGGCGCGAGTCCGAGTCGCGGAAGATCCGCATCGGCAGGCCCGCGAGCGCCTCGCCGCCGTCCGCGGTCACGAGCCAGGTGTCCTGCATGTAGAGGCACGAGCGCCCGTCGTCGGCGATCGCGTGCGGGTGCATCGAGAAGACCATGTTCTCGGCCAGCTCGGTCTCGATCCCCTCCCCGATCTTGGGGAACTCGATCATCGTCATCCCGATCGAGTGGCCCGTGACGTGGCCGAGCGTGTAGCCGCGGTCGTGGAAGCCCTTCGAGACGGCGCGGTGGACGTCGTGGGCGCTCGCCCCCGGATGCATCGCGCCCGCGGCCGCCTCCATGTACTCCTCGTAGGCCTCGAGCATCCGCTTCGTCGCCTCGCCGGGCTCGCCGTCGGCGGCGACCGCCCGCGAGACCTCGACCCAGTGGCCGCCGGGCCCGGCGATCTCGAGCGAGGGCAGGACGAGGTCGCCCCGCTCGATGCGGCGCTCCCGGCTCGCGATCCTGAACTCGGGGAGCGCGGCGCCCGGCTCCTCGCCGACGAGCACCATGTCCATCGTCAGCCGCCCGCAGCCCTGCTCGACGAAGTAGCGCTCGCAGGGCGCGAGCACCTCCGCCTCCGTCCTGCCCGGCGCGAGCTCCTCGAGGAAGATCCAGAAGCCCTCGGTGTTGATGCGGACGCTCTCCCGCACCGAGGCGAGCTCCTCCTCGCTCTTGACGGCGCGGGCGTGGTCGAACTCGACGTCGAAGGGGACGAGCTCCGGCCCGCCGTCGGCGAGCGCGCGGTAGTCCCGCACGGGCATGACGTAGTCGAGGCCGTAGACGCCGACGCGCTCCCAGCCGCGCTCGCGCGCCCGGTCGCGGATCCAGGCGCCCGGCGTCTCGACGAAGACCTGCTCGTCGATCCACGTCGTCCGGTGCTCGCCCACGTAGCGCGCCTCGCTCGGGAAGACGATCGCGGGCTCGCCCTCGAGCGGGAGGACGACGTACGCGTAGCGGTGGACGATCACGAACCCGGACAGGTAGGTGACGGCGCCCTCGAAGCCCGTGTACTCGCTCCCGGCGACGACGGCGGCGTCGAGCCCGTTGCGCCCGAGCGCCGCGCGGACGTTCCGGTAGCGGCGCTCGACGTCTCCGCTCACCGCCGCCACGACGCCTCCAGCCCCTTGACCAGCGCGGTCACGGCCTCGTTCAGCGGCGTCGCGACCCCGTGCTCGCGCCCGAAGCGCGCGATGCCGCCGTTCAGGTAGTCGATCTCGGTCTGCCGCCGGGCCTCGACGTCCTGCAGCATGCTCGCCTTGTGGTCGTAGGCGACCTCCGGGCGGGCTGCGTAGTCGATCAGCTCCTCCGGGTCGGCGTCGAGCTCGATCGCCTGGGCGCCGGCGACCGCCTTCCCCTCGTCCGCGAGACCGCTCACGAGCCGCCGCAGCGCCCGATCCTCGCAGACGCGCCCGTGGGTGAGGCCCGTGAGCGCGCCGATCGGGTTCGTGGCCGCGTTGAAGATCACCTTGCGCCACTGCGGCCCGCGGGCGTCGGCGACGGCAGCCGTCGGCAGCCCGGCGCGCGTGCAGGCGTCGGCGAGCCGCTCCACGTCCTCGAGCGGCGCGGGGCTCGGCTCGAAGGGACCGATCGTCGTGTCGCCCTTCACGTCCCAGTGGACGTGACCGGGCTCGACGACGCGGCCCGCCGGGAACGTCGTCCCGCGGACGACCCGGGGTACGTGTTCCGCGATCGTCTCCTCGTTCCCGAGCCCGTTCTGCACGGAGCAGACGGCGCCGGCGGCGAGCGCGTGGGCGGCCGCCTCGACCGCGCCGCCCGTGTGCATGCTCTTCGTGGCCACGATCCCGAAGTCGCAGGGCGGCAGCTCCGCCGCGTCCGTCGTGGCCTGCACGCGCCCGACGAGCTCGCCCGCGCCCGAGATGCGGAGGCCGTGCTCGCGCATCGCGCGCACGTGGTCTCCGTCGAGGTCGTAGGCCCAGACGTCGACGTCGTCGAGCTGCGCGAGCGAAGCCGCGAAGAGCGACCCGACCGCGCCGCAGCCGACCACGCAGATCCTCACCGCAGCGTCAGCTCGCGGCCGCCGGTGACGCCGGTCGGGCGGAAGAGCAGGATCAGCGCCATGACGGCGCCCAGCGTAACGAGACGGGTGCCCGTGGGAACCGTGACCTCGCCGATGCCGAGGTCGAGGCCGCGCTCCGCCGTGAGGAGGAGCGAGTTGATCCCGCTCACGAGAAGCGCGCCGACGACGGCGCCCCACAGGCTGCGGAAGCCGCCGATCACGAGCATCGCCAGGGTGAGGAAGGCGAGGTCGAGGTACACCTGCTGCGTCGTGATGCTGCCGAGCAGGTGGACGAGGAGACCGCCCGCGAAGCCGGCGAGCGCGCCCGAGAGCGCGAAGGCGAGGAGCCGCTGGCGGTAGATGTCGACGCCCGCTCCCTGCGCCGCCGCGGGGTCGTCGCTGGAGGCGCGGAGGACGCGGCCCCACCGGCTCCGCTGGTAGAGGAAGGCGAGCGCGGCGACGGCGATGACGCCCACCGTCGCCTGCAGGAAGCTCGTCGTCTCCGGGACGAGCGAGAGCGTCCGCGCTCCCGGCCCGATCGCCTCCCAGTTGCGGAGCACGTTGTTCGTGATCACGAGCACCGCGAAGGTGGCGATGCCCGCCGAGAGGCCGGAGAGGCGCATGAGCGGGACGCCGACGATGAGGGCGAAGACGCCGCCGACCGCGGCGGCGATCGCGAGCGAGGCCGCGTTGCCGACCTCGGCGCTCGCGATCACCGGGAAGAGGTCCGGGCTGAGCGAGAGCTTCAGCGCCTCGGGCACGGTCGTCAGGCCCGCGGCGAAGCCGCCGACGGCGACGAAGCTCACGTGCCCGAACGAGACGACGCCCGAGCTCCCGACGAAGACGTAGAGCGCGATCACGATCGCGGCCATGACGAGCGCGAAGCGGAACTGGAACTGGACGGAGCGGGACGTGAACGTGCCGACCACCCCGACGAGCGCGAGGAGCAGGACCGGCGCGACCAGCCCGGAGAGCTCGGCAAGGCGCCTCACACGCGCTCCCAGGCGGCGCGCGTGCGGCCGAAGAGGCCGCCCGGGCGGACGAGGAGGACGAGGATGACGAGGAGGAAGAGCGCCGTGTCGAGGAAGACGCGGCCGTCCGCCGGGAGGACGTCGCCGAGCACGGCGGTCGCGAACCCGATCGCGAAGCCGCCGAGCGTCGCGCTCACCAGCCGGTCGAGACCGCCGACGACGACCCCGACGAGCGCGGGGATGACGAGCTGGAAGCCGTAGCTGGGCGTCACGAGCGGCCGCTGCACCGTGAGCAACACGGTTGCGGCGGCCGCGACGACGGCCGCGAGCAGGAAGGCGAAGCGGATGACCGTGGAGGCGCGGACGCCGAGCAGCTGCGCCGTCGTCGCGTCCATTGCGGCCGCGCGCATCTGCAGGCCGACGTCGGTGCGGGCCAGGACGAGGGCGGTGGCCGTCAGGAGCAGGGCGCCGACGCCGATGGAGACGAGCGTCACCCAGCGGACGCGCAGGTCGCCGATCGAGACCGCGCGGTTCAGCTCCGACAGCACGCCGACGTTCCGGCCGCGCGCGCCGAAGGCGAGGAGCGCCACCGCCTGGAGGAGGAACGAGACGGCGAACGTGGTGACGAGCATCGTCGTGGGCGTCGTCGTCCGCAACGGGCGGTACACGACCTCCATCGCGAGCGCCAGGGCGACGACGGCGCCGAAGCAGGCGGCCAGCCCCACCGCGAGCGGCATGTCGTTGGTCAGGAGGAGCGCGTACGCCCCCGCGGTGAGCAGCTCGCCGTGCGCGAAGTTGACCAGCCGCATGACCCCGAAGACGAGCCCGATGCCCATGGCGACGAGCGCGTAGAGCAGCCCGAGGGCGACCGCGTCGACGAGGGTCTGAAGGACCGTCACGAGGCTCAGGCTCCGAAGTAGGCCGCCGTGATCCGCTCGCTGTCGCCGGCGTCGGCCGGCGACAGCGTCAGCCGCAGCTCCCCGTTGGCGAGGACGTGTGTCCGGTCCGCGAAGCCGACCGCGAACTGGGCGCGCTGCTCGACGAGGAGGATCGTGACGCCGCCGGCGCGGACCTCGGCGAGCGCCTCGAACACCCCGTCCACGACGGCCGGGGCGAGCCCGAGCGAGGGCTCGTCGAGGAGGAGCAGGTCGGGTCGGGCCACGAGCGCGCGCGCGATGGCGAGCTGCTGCTGCTGCCCGCCGGAGAGGACGCCGGCCGCGCGGTGGCGCGCGTCGCGCACGACGGGAAAGAGCGCGGCGACGCGGTCGAGGTCGTCCGACGCGCCGTCCCGCGACCGGCGGCCGACGAGGCCGAGGCGAAGGTTCTCCTCCACGGTGAGCTCGGGGAAGATGTGCCGGCGCTCGGGGACGAGGGCGACGCCCGAGCGCACGATCGCCTCCGTCTTGCGGCCGGCGAGCGGGCGGCCCTCGAGGAGGATCTCGCCCCGGTACGGCGGCACCATGCCCATGATGGCCAGGAGCGTCGAGGACTTGCCCGCCCCGTTCGGGCCGACGAGCCCGACGACCTCGCCCCGGCCGACCTCGAGGGTGAGCCCGCGGACGGCCGGCACGCCCGCGTAGCGAAGCTCGAGGTCGCGGATCTGGAGCATCGCGTCAGGCATGCGCCCCGCCGAGGTAGGCCGCCGTGACGTCGATGTTGCGCCGGATCTCGGTGGGCGTCCCCTCGGCGAGCGTGCGACCCTCGTCGAGCACCTGGACGCGGTCGCAGACGTCGAGGACGAGCCCCACGTTGTGGTCGATGAGGAGCACGCCGGCCTCGTGCTCGTCGCGCACCGTGCGGACGACCTCCGCGAACCCGGGCACCTCGGCCTCGGAGAGGCCGGCGGCCGGCTCGTCCATGAGCACGAAGCGCGGTCGCGTCGCGAGCGCGCGGGCGACGCCGAGCTTGCGGGCCTCGCCGTGCGGCAGCACCGCCGCGGAGGCGTGCTCCCGCGCGTCGAGGCCGAGGAGGCCGAGCAGCTCGTCGGCACGCCGCCGGGCCTCGCGCGGGCCGGCGCCGACTCCGAGCGCGGCCACCTCGACGTTCTCGCGCACCGAGAGGCCCCCGAACAGGCGCCCGTGCTGGTAGGTGCGTGCGAGCCCGTTCCGCGCCCGCCGGTGGGGCGGCCACGACGTGATCTCCTCGCCGGCCAGCTCGACGTCTCCCTCGTCCGGGAAGTCGAAGCCGGTGACGATGTTGACGAGCGTCGTCTTGCCGGCGCCGTTCGGGCCGATCAGCCCGACGACCTCGTGGCGGTGCAGCTCGAGCGTCACGCCGTCGAGCGCGTGCACGCCCTCGAAGGAGCGCGAGACGCCGCCGGCCCGGAGGCTTTCTCCGGGCCGGCGGCGAGCTTCCGGCGCCGCGTCCTTCACACGGCGCTCACTCGATCTCGGCGGGCGAGGAGGCCGCGCGCAGCTCGACGAAGCTCGGCTGGCTGTTCTGCACCTCCATCACGCGGTACTCGCGACCGAACACCGAGTGGAACTCCTCGGAGAAGCTGATCTCGCCGGAGATCGTCTCGAGGCCCTCGAAGCCCTCGAAGGCGTCCGCGAGCGCCTCGCCCTCCGTGCCGCCCGTCTCCTCGACGGCAGCCGCGATGGCGTCGATCGCCGCGGCTCCGGTGACGAAGCCGCCCGTGCCGGGCGCCTGGTCCTGCTCCTCCATCGCCGTGATGAGCTCCTTCACCTCGTCGCTCGGGTCGTCGCCGAAGACCGAGGCGTACGTCACGAGGTAGAAGTTGTCCGTGCCCTCGGGGAGCCAGTAGTTCCCGTCACAGGACCAGCCGCAGATGATCGGCGTGTCGTTGCCGAGGCTGCGGAGCCCTCCGACCATGGCGGGCATGTCGTCGAACGCGGTCGAGGTCGCGATCACGTCCACGTTCGCGTTGTCGAGCGCGCTGACGACGTTCTGGATCGTGCCGTCGCCCTGCGTCCAGGACTCCTCGACGACGACCTCGCCGCCGAGCTCCGTGTACCGGGCGGCGAACGCCTTGACGACGTCCTGGAAGTAGACGATCACGTTGTCGGTCGCCGTGGCCGCGCGCATCCAGCCCTGGTCGATCGCGTACTCGGCCATCGCGGCGCCCTCGTCCTGGGCGACGTTGCCGATCGAGAACGCGAGCTTGCCCTGGTCGCCGAAGCGCTCGGGCCCCATCTGGTCCGTGCCGATGCACGGCGCCACCGCGAGGACGCCGCGGGTGATCGCCTCCTGCACGGCGGGGGTGGCGAAGTCGACGTCGCAGGTCACGAGCAGGACGTCGGCGCCGTCGTCGATGAGCTCGATCGCCGCGGACTTCGTCCGCTCCGGATCGAGCTGGTGGTCGATGACGCGCAGCTGGAGCTCGCGTCCGGCGACGCCGCCCTCCTCGTTGAGCTTGTCCACCTGGATTTGCGCGGCGGTGACGGCGGGCCCGTCGAAGGGGGCCATCTGGCCGGTCAGGTCGACGGCCGCCCCGATCACGATCGGCTCGTCCGTCGCCTCGCCGCCGCCGCCCGTCTCGGCAGCCTCCCCGCCGTCGCCCTCGTCGTCGTCGCCGCCGCAGGCCGCCGCCGCGAGCCCGAACGCCAACACGAGAGCGAGCAGCAGGCTCCATCTCGTCGTACCTCTCATGCCGAACTCCTCTCGACCGTTTGCCTTTCACCCGGCTTCGCCGCCGGGACCTGGGCTGCTCCCGGAAACGACGCTTCCCTTCCCTTCACGAGGCGGTACATGGCCGTGTGCAGGGGAACCGGGACGCCGAGCCGATCCGCCTCGCGAACCAGCGCGCCCGTGATGAAGTCCACCTCCGTCGGCCGTCCCGCGCGCACGTCCTCGAGCATCGAGGGCACGTGCGCGTAGTCGCTCGCCTGCGTCTCCCCGCGCCGCACGGCGAGCACGTTCATCTCCCAGGGATCCTCGTGCAGCTCGACGCCCGCGGCGTCCGCCACCCGCTTGCCCTCGTCCATCAGCTGGTGGACGAGGTGGCCGAGATCCGTGGGCGCCTCCTCACGGGCGAAGAGGCCCACGTGCCCGAGCTGCGTCAGCGCCGCGACCGTGTTCACCGTCGCGTTGAAGATGAGCTTCGACCACTGCGCCGGAAGCAGGTCGGGGAACGCCTGTGCCTCGAGCCCCGCGTCGCGGAGCAACCCCTCGAGCTCGCGGACGCGCTCGTACGGAGTGTCTGTGCCCGCGTACGGCCCCATCCACGTCGCCGTGTCGAGCTCGTACTCGACGTGGGTGTCGGAGTGGCGGTCTCCACTCATGAAGGTGACCGCCGAGACGAGCTGCCAGTCGCCGTGGCGGCGCACGATCTCCTCGGCGCCGAGGCCGTTCTGGATCGTCATCACCGTCGCCGCGCGCGCTCGCCCGGCGAGGGACGCCGCGGCCGGGTCGAGCTGCGTCGCCTTCGTCGCCAGGATGACGAGGTCGAGGTCGGGCAGCTCGTCGGGATCGGCCGTCGCGCTGAGTCTCGCCGTGAAGTCGTGCTTTCCCGAGACGCGGAGGCCCTCCTCCTCGAGGGCGCGCGCGTGCTCCGCCCGCCTCGTCAGGACCCAGACGTCGGCGACGGCGGCGAGGTGGGCCGCGTAGAGGCTGCCGATCACGCCCCCGCCCACGACGCAGACGCGCTCGCTCATGCTCGCGCCTCCACGCCGGCGCGCTCCCACTGGCGCAGGAACGCTTGCCGCCCGCGCCGGACGACGTCGGCCGGATCCTCGCGCCAGAGCGAGTCGGGGTATGCCGAGCCGAAGGTCCCGTCGTCGGAGAAGACCTCGAGCTCGTAGGGCCCCCGCCAGCCCGCGTCGTCGAGAGCACGGAGGATCGCCGGCAAATCGGCGACGCCGTCGCCGGGCAGGACGCGGTCGCACCAGCCCCGCGTCTCGCCGCGCCAGTCGTTCACGTGGACTGCGACGATGCGGTCGGCGTGGCGCTCGATCTCGCCGAGCAGGCCGGGCGTCTCCCAGAGGTGCCACGTGTCGAAGGTGATGCCGAGGTTCGCGGACCCGGCCTCGTCGCGGAGCTCGGCCGCCTCCGCGAGCGTCGTGATCGTCGTCCAGTCGTCGCAGTAGGCGGCGCTCATCGGCTCCAGGCCGACCGGGACCCCGAAGCGCGCGGCCTCCTCTGCGACCGCCCGCAGACCCTCGACGACCGTGCGGCGCGCCTCGCCGTCGCCGAGCTGTCCCCGGGGGCCCGTCAGGCAGACGACGGCTCTCGGCCGGAAGGGAGCGAGGCGGCGCACCCCGGCGCGGAGTGCATCGACACGCTCCTCCGGCGCCTCCGGCCCGGGCAGGTGCGGCAGCGGCAGGATCGAGGGCACCGCGGGGACGCAGCTCCCGACCGTGAGCCCGCTCGCGCGGAACGAGTCGAGCTGCTCCGCCTCGCGGCCCTCGACGAGCTTGATCTCGCAGATGCCGATACCGTCGGCGCCCGCGCCCGCGTAGGCGGCGAGGTCCTCCTCGAAGCTCGCCGGAAGCGTGGTGAACTCGCAGACGGCGAACGGGGGGTTGGCTGCCGTCACGCGCGCGCCCTCAGGCGTAGGCGGGGTCTCCCGCGGGCTCGACCTCGGCGCTCGCCCGGAAGTGCGGCATCACCCGCGCCGCGAAGATCTCCTGCGCCTTGATCGCCTGCCAGTGCTCGAACCCGCCCGCGTTGACGGTGATCGAGATCTCCGTCAGTCCCTCGCAGACGTCCCGCACCGCCTCGATCCGCTCGATCACGTCCTCGGGCGTGCCGACCCAGACGACGTCGCCCTCGATCATCTCCTCATAGGGCGTCTCGGCGAGCTTTTCGAGGATTCCGGCGGCGTAGAAGCCGTACCCGGCCGCCTCGAGCTCCGCGGCGGGCGGCAGCTCGTCGCCCTCGGTGAGCGGAGAGGCGTTGCCGGCGAGGAACCGCTTCATGCCGCGCTCGGCCTCGCGCCGGGCGGTGTCCCGGTCCTCGTCGAGGTAGCACGCGTGGATCCAGACGATGTCCGGCTCGGTCCCGTGCTCGGCGCATTTGGCGCGGTAGAGGTCGAGCTGCTCCTTCAGCGCCGCGTAGGGCAGGAGGGGCGGCACGACGACGGCCCAGCCGCGCTCGGCGGCCAGCTCGTACGTGCGGTCGCTCGTCCCGCCCAGGAAGACGCGGAAGCGGTTTCGAGGGCGCGGGACGACGTGCGAGTCGTCGATCTTGTAGAAGTCGCCGTCGAAGGAGAAGCGCTCCTGCTCGAGGGCGGTGAAGAGAATGTCGAGCGACTCCTCGTAGCGGTCGCGGGTCTCGCCGAGCGGCACGCCGGCCTTCAGCGGGATCCAGCCGTGCCCGCGCAGCGCGCCGAACTCGTACCGCCCGCCGAACATGTGATCCGCGGCGGCGATGTTCGAGGCCAGGATGGCCGGGTTGTGGTACGGGAGGACGTGGCCGAGCGTCCGGAACCTGATCCGCCTCGTCCGCGCGGCGCAGAGCCCCCAGAGCGCGAAGGGGTTCGCCGACACGGAGAACTTCGGGAAGAAGAAGTGCTCGATGACGGCGTACGCGTCGAAGCCGAGGCGGTCGGCGTTGACGACCTGCTCCACGACCTCGTCGTAGAGCCGTCCCACCGGCTTCCCGTTCCAGTGCTGAACCTCCGAGTACAGGCTGAACTTCAACGCCTCACCTCCAGTCGGATCGAGGGTGGCCGCGCCTGCGGGCGCTCGACTCTGAACGATGCTTTATCAAGTGTCAAACCCGCTTCGCCAGCCCTCCGAGGCGGTCGAGCGCCCTCCGCGGGAGCGGCTGCCGGAGCAGCTCCTTCGCCACGATCGTCCCCGAGCCGGCGCCGAGGCCCGGGCCCGGGTGCGTGCTCGCGCCGATGTGGTAGAGGCCCTTCACCGGCGTCGCGTGGCCCGGGAGCTCCGGGCGCGGACGCCAGACGAGATTCTGGTCGAGCGCGCACGAGCCGCTGTAGATGTCGCCGCCGACGAAGTTGACGTTGGCGTCCTCGAGGTCGGCGGGCGAGAGGACGACGCGCTTCAGGAGCGCCGAGTCGAGGTTCTCGACCTGACGGGCGAGCCGCGCTTGGATGCGGTCGGCGTAGCGCTCGCGTAGGTCCTCCGTCCACGCCCCGTCGCCGACGTCGAGCTCGCCGGCGGCGTCACCTTTCACGCGCGAGGGCAGCTCCTGGAGCTGGATCCAGAGGATCGATGCGCCGTCGGGCGCCCGCGACGGGTCGATCGTCGTCGGCTGGCCGCAGACGATGGTCGCCTCGGCGGGCAGGAGGCCTCGCTCGGCCTCGTTGACCGCGCGCGAGACGCCGTCGAGGCCGGGCGTCACGTGGACGATCGCCGTCCGGGCCAGGCGCTCGTCGCCCGCCCAGCGCGGCGGCTCCGAGAGGGCCATGTGGATCTGCATCTCGGCGCGCCCGTAGCGGAACCGGCGGGCCGCCTCCCTGGCCTTCGCCTCGACCGGCGCGCCGTCGAGGAGCCGCTCGTAGAGCTGCGTGGGCGTCACGTTGGCGACGACGGCGTCGGCGGCCTCGACCGTCTCGCCGCCGACGAGGGCGACGCCCGCGGCGCGCCCGTCGCGGACGAGCACCCGCTCCACGTCGCGGTCGGTCTGACAGGCGCCGCCGGCGTCGCCCACGATCGCGGCGAGAGCCTCCACCAGCCTGGCGCCGCCGCCGCGGGGAACCGGCATCCCGCCGAGCTCGATCGCGACCGCGATCACCCGTGTCATGAACCCCGACGCGGCTGCGTCCGGCCCGAGCCCGGTGTGCAGCACCCAGGGGGCGAGGAGCCCGTGCGCCTGCGCGGAGGAGAACGTCTCCGTCACGAAGTCGCGGCACGAGGTGAGGAGCGAGCCGGCGAACTCGACGAGGCCGCGGCGGCCGAGCTTCCGGTAGGCCTTCACCCCGAGGCTCGCGCCCGAGCGCGACCAGAGCTCCGTGCCGAGGACGCCGAAGGCGAGCTCGGCGTTCGGCATGAACTCGGCGACGACGCGGCTCCACGCCTCGCCGTCGCCCGCCGCATGCCGCTCCAGCTCCGCGACGTTCGCCTCGTGGGACGTGGTCAGGAACGCGCTCGTGCCGTCCGGGAACAGCGACCCCGTCGGGAGCTCCGTGTTCAGGTACTCGACCCCCCGGCCGTGGAGGTCGTCGGCCAGCTCCCCGTAGGCGGCCGAGCCGACGAAGAGCGGATGCCAGGCCGCGAGGACCTCGTGGACGAAGCCCGGCTCGGTGATCTCCGCCGTCCTGATGGCGCCGCCGAGGTAGTCGTTCCGCTCGAGCACCAGCACCCGCTTGCCCGCCCTGGCGAGCAGCGCGGCGCCGGCCAGCGAGTTGATGCCGCTCCCGACGAAGACGACGTCGTAGCGGTCGCTCACAGCGGCTCCCCGAGCGCGTGGAACGTGCGGTCGAAGTAGAGGAGCGGCCCGCCCGGGCCCTCGGGCGTGACGACCGCCTCGACGTTGCCGATCAGGATCGTATGGTCGCTCACCTCGAAGACGCGCGCGACGGCGCAGTCGACGTGGACAACCGCGCCCGCGATCATCGTCGTCCGGCCGGAGCCGGCGTCCTTGCAAAAGGCGTCCACGTACTTCGGCCCGCCGGGGACGGCGCCGAGCTCGGCGAGGTGCTTCTGGTCGTCGCGCAGGACGCTCAGGCCGAAGCGGCGCGTCTCCAGGATGGCCTCGCGGCAGCTCGCGTCGTTCGCGAGCGAGATGAGCACCTGGGGCGGGTTGGCGGAGATCGAGCAGCAGGCGCTGATCGTCAGGCCCCAGAGCCGCTCGCCGCGCTGCGCGACGACCATGACGACGCCGGCCGCGAGCGAGCGCATCGCCGCCTTGAAGGTCTCCTCGTCGACGCTCGCCGGCGGCTCCGGGGCGAAGTCTGGGTCGGCCTCGACGTAGCCGCCGACGAGGACGCGCGGGTCGGGCGCGAACTCCGCGTAGTCGCTCACGGGTTCCCCGCGTCGTCGAAGAGGTCGCCCGCGCCCATGCGGCGCGCGACGAGGTTGGCGGTCAGGGAGAGGTGCAGGCGGAGGCGCTCCGCCGCCTCGTCGGGCTCGTGGCGGGCGCAGGCGGAGAGGATGTCCTCGTGCTCGGCGCGGCGCTGGCGCAGCGAGCGGCCCGAGAGCGAGAGAGCGCGGTAGCGCTCGCAGTTCTCCCAGGCGGGCCGGATGAGCCGCACCAGCCAGTCGGAGCCCGACGCGGCGTAGAGCGCGAAGTGGAAGTCGGCGTGGGCGCGGCGTGCCGCGCGGGCGTCGCCGCGGCGGTCGGAGCTCGCGTACTCCCGGAGACAGGCGCTCGCGCGCTGCTCGTCGTCGGCGGTGAAGCGCGCCGCCGCCCGCCGGACGGCGAGCGTCTCGAGCGCCAGCCGGGCCTCGTACGTGTCGTGCAGGTCTTCGATGGCGAGCTCGGTCACCCGCGCCCCGCGGTGCGGCACGTGTGCGGCGAGACCGAGCGTCTCGAGCCGGCGCACCGCCTCGCGGACGGGGGAGATGCTCATCCCGAGCGAGCGGGCGAGGTCCTCGAGCCGGAGCGGCGCGCCGGGCGCCAGCTCGCCGGTGAGGATCGCCTCCTGCAGCTCCGCGGCCGCGACCTCGGCCATCGTCCGGTGGTGCCGGGTGCGGTCGACGGGCGCGGGCGCGCTCTCCACGCGCGCCATCGTCTCGCGCATCTGATCAAGTGTCAAATCCGGTGCTTACGCGACCGACGCCGTGCACTCGATCTCGATCAGGCAGCCGGGCACCGCCAGGCCGGTGACGCCGACGATCGTCTGCGCGGGGTGCGCCGCCCCGCCGGTGACCTCGTCGATCGCCGCCGTGATCGTCTCGTACTCGGTCGGGTGGAGCGTGTAGATCGTCCGCCGCACGATGTCGTCCCAGCCGACCCCGACCTCGCGCATCGCCGTCTCGAGGTTGCGCATGGCCGCCCTCGTCTGCTCGCCGAGGTCGTCGTCGCCGACGATCCCGAACTGCTGGTCGAGGCCGAGCTGGCCGGCGAAGTAGACGAGCCGGCTTCCACCGGCGACGCTGACGTGGCTGAAGCCGGGCGCGGGGTGCAGCGCGCTCGGGTTGACGTCCTGTCGGGGCATGTTCGTCCTCCCTCCTCGTTGGCTCCGTGCGGGCCTCGAGCCTGTCTCCGGCGGCCACGTCGGGGTCTGACCCCGGCGTGGCCGCGTTTACCCCGTTCGTTCGGAACACGGCTCGGCTCGCTCAAGCGTGTACTGGACTGGCTTCTCGCGCTCGCGAGCTCGTCGCTTACGGACACGACGGGGCCTGACCCCGCCATGCCTGCGAGGGACGTGACCGGCGGGGGCATCTAACCCTGAAGCTCGCGCGCGAGCTCGGCGAGCTCCTCGTCGGTGACGAGCCCGCGCTTCTCGGCGCCGCGCGCCTTGACCGCGGCGAGGAGCGCGCGCTCCTCGTCGTCGGAGAGCTCGAGACCGAGCTCGGCCGCCTTGATCCGGATCGAGTCGATGCCGCTCTTCTTTCCGAGCACGACGGCGCGCTCGGCGGCGACGAGCTCGGACGAGTACGGCTCGATCG
>JAICGP010000043.1 GCA_025923055.1 Thermoleophilia bacterium | reverse complement strand
GCGCTCGGGAGCGACCGGATGCCGCACGGTCCGCGTTCCCCACACGATCCGCGCGCCGATCGAGCCGACGCGAAGCGCGAGATCGGCGTCCTCCCGGTAGGCCCGCTCGAAGCGCTCGTCGAAGCCGCCGACAGCGGCGAGGACGTCGCGCCGGTAGGCCAGGTCCGCGGTCGCCCACACGGCCGTCTCCAGACCCCTGACGTTCCGCTCCCAGTCCGTCGGGCCGCGGTCGGAAGGCAAGGGGACGACAAGGCGCCCCTGGCTGCCGGCCACGTCCGCGGGCAGGCCTCCGAGGTCCCTGGCCAGGGCCGCGAGCCACCCGTCCGCGAGGACCACGTCGTCGTCGAGGAAGGCGACCCACTCGGCGGTCGCAGCGCGCCAGCCGACGTTCCGCGCGGCGGCGGGGCCGGCTCCGCGCGAGCGGACCACGACGACCTCGGCGGGAAGGTCGCCGTCCATCCCGGCGAGCAACGGGCGGTTCTCGCCGGCCCGGTCGTCCACGACCAGGACGCGCCCGGGACGCGGCAGCCCGTGTGCGAGACCCCGGAGCAGCGGCGCGAGGCTCGGCCGGCCGGCCGTGGGCACGACGACGTCGAAGCTGGGACCGCTCATGCTGCGACCTCCCGGCGGCGCGCGTCCCGGCGAACGAGGAAGCGGCCCAGGACGAGGGCGTCGACGGGCGCCGAGCCGAAGCACTCGAGCGCGTCGCGCGGGTCGTCGACCATCGGCCGCCCGGCCGTGTTGAGGCTCGTGTTGACGACGACCGGCACGCCGGTCCGGCGCTCGACCTCGTCGAGCAGGCGAGCGACGAGGGGCTCGTCGTGCCGGTCCACGGTCTGGATCCGCGCCGAGCCGTCGACGTGGACGACGGCCGGGATCCGGTCGACCCAGTCGGGACGGACGCGGTGGGTGAAGAGCATGTACGGGCTTGGCAGCGGCCCGTCGAAGATGTGCGCGGCGCGCTCGAGCAGGACCATCGGCGCGACGGGGCGGAACTGCTCCCGCCCCTTGATGTCGTTGAGGCGGCGGAGGTTGTCGGCGTCGCCCGGGTTCGCGAGCAGGCTGCGGTGACCGAGCGCGCGCGGCCCGTACTCGCTGCGCCCCTGGAACCACGCGACGACGCCGTTGTCGGCGATCACCTCGGCCGCGGCACCGGCGACGTCGTCGGGCGCTTCGTAGGGCACGCGCGCGGCGCGAAGCCGGCGCTCCAGCTCGTCGTCGCTCCACGTGCGGCCGAGAGCGGCGCCGGGCATGGGCTCGACCCGCTCGCCCAGGCCCGCGGCGACGTGCAGCGCGGCCCCGAGGGCGGTTCCCGCGTCGCCGGCCGCCGGCTGCACCCAGATACAGTCGAAGGGGCCTCGCGCGGCGAGGTGGGAGTTGGCGACGCAGTTGAGCGCGACGCCGCCCGCCATCGTGAGGACGTCGTCCTGCGTCCGCTCGTGGAGCCATTCGGCGAGCTCGAGCAGGACCTCCTCGAGGCGGACTTGGAGGCTCGAGGCGAGATCGGCGTGTCGCTCCGTCCAGCCGTCGCCGTCCGCGAGCCGCGGCGCGAACCGATCCAGGTCGAGCGGCTCGACGACGAAGCCGCCGTCGCCCGTCGTGCGCACGGCGCGCCTGAAGTCGTCGAGGAAGGCCGGCCCCCCGTACGAGGCCATCGCCATCACCTTGTACTCGTCGGACGAGCGCCGGAAGCCGAGGTGCGCCGTCACGTCCTCGTAGAGGAGGCCGAGGGAGTGCGGCAGCTCCTGGGTGGCGAGCACCTCGAGGCGGGAGTCGTCGTAGCGGCCGGCCAGGTACGAGGAACGCTCGCCGCGCCCGTCGAGCACCATCACGCTCGAACGGGGGAACGGGCTCGCCAGGGCCGCCGACGCCGCGTGGGCGACGTGGTGCGGAACGAAGACGACCCGTTCCGGATCGAGCGCCGGGAACAGGGTGCGGAGGAACGAGGGCGCCCGCTGGGCGTAGAGCGTGCGCAGGCCCTCCCAGGCGTCGGCCGTCACGTCGCCGTTCGGCTGGGGCGCGAGCGCGGGGTCGTAGGAGTAGGCGACCGCGTCGAGCTCGGCCGCGTCGACGCCCGCCTCGGCCAGGCACCAGGCGGCCGACCGCTCCGGCAGCTCCCAGGTCGAGAAGGGAACGGGCGACTTGCCGTGCTTACGGCGGCTGAAGCGCTCCTCCTCCGCAGCGGCGACGATCCGCCCGTCGACCACGAGGGCGGCTGCGGGGTCGTGGAAGACGGCGTTGACGCCGAGAACCTTCACCGGCCCGAGCCCACGGCCGTCACGGCTGGACGTTCCTTTCGCTCATGAAGTGGGAGACGCTTTCCCGAGAAGCGGCTCGATAAGCGCGGGGATGCGGTACTCCCTGCGGTATGCAGCTCAGGCGGTCCGAGTCTCACGACGCGGAGTCGAGCGGGATGCGGAGCCCGTACTCGTCGCGGAGCCGCTCGAAGTCGCGTCGGTAGAGGATCGTTGCGACGACGCCGTGGCGCGTGCGCAGCTTGCGCAGCTTCCCGTTCTTCCGGGTCGTGGCCGCCTGCCGCATGACGGTGCACTCGACGTAGACGTCGAGGTCCGGCAGGTAGAAGTCCGGCACGACCGCCTGGAGCACGGTGCCGTCCGCGTCTGTCTCGAGCGTGAAGACGTGGGGCTCGTACTCCCACCGGATCCCGTGCTCCTCGAGGATGCGCGCGAGCGCCCGCTCGACGGGATGGCAGAACTCCTGCCGGGAGCGGTTCGGCGACGCGGCCACGGAAGGCCGCCTTCCCGCCGAGACGCAGCCGTAGCCGTGAGCGAGCTGGTTACCGCACGAAGTCACCCTGTGAGGAAACCGCGTGCAGCGGGAATCGCTGTGGTGATGGCCCTGTCCTTCGACGAGAGGTCGGTGCCCGCCCTGCTGGACGCGAGACGGGCCGATGTCGGCTGCCTGGCCGCGGCCGTCGAGGCGCTCGAGGTCGAGCCGGGCTGGGGAACGCTCCAGGACGTGGCCGAGGCGCTTCCGGCCGCCGTCTCCGCCGATCTCGCAGTCGTCATGGTGCGCGAGGACGCGGCACCGGGCCGGCTCCATCTCGTGTCGGCCAGCGGGCTCTCCGGCAGGGATCTCGGCCGACTCGCCTTCGAGCCGTTCACCGTCTCGCAGGCGCGCACGGTCGTCGCGTCCGCGGCGGGGAACGTGCTCGCCATGGAGCTCGGGATCCGCTGGGCGCGCGGCATCCTGCTCCGCGACGGGGGCGCCGTCGGCATGCTCTACGCTGGCTCGCGAACGCGGCGCCGGTCGCTCGACGGGGAGCTGGCGCTCCTCAAGGACGTCGCGGACGCGCTCGGCCCTCCCGTCGCTCGCCTCGACCGGCGGCCGGCCCGGCTACGGCGCCGCGCGTCGGCGCTCGCCCGTCAGACGGGCCTGAACGGCGGCGGCCGGATCGGCAACCTGCGGGCGCGTGAGGTGCAGATCCTCGAGCTCTACGGCGACGGGCTCACGACGAGCGAGATCGCGGAGCTGCTCGTCATCTCGCCGCACACCGTCCGCACCCACGTCCGCAACGCGCTCAGGCGGCTGGAGGTGCACTCGCGCGACGACGCGGTCGGGCGGCTTCGGGAATGGCAGGTCATGCGCGTCCTCGAACGGTCTCCGACGCGGCCACGCCCGTGAGGCTCCAGATGAGGACGTCCTGCCTCGCGGCGTAGTGCAGGAGCGGCTCGGCGTCCGGTAGCTCGACTCCCCTGGGAGCCATCGTGTTGAGATCGATCTCCGCCTCGGCAGCCTGGAGCGGCCAGGGCGGATGGTGGATGTCGGCGCGAAACGGCTTCCCGGCGGCGTCGACCGTGTAGAGGCAGTAGCGCTCGGCGAGGAAGTACTCGAGCGAGCCCGGCATGGCGGCGCCCGGAAGGCCGACCGGTCGGTACCGCCCCGTGAACCGCGCCTCTCTGCCCCGCGTGTCGACGCGGGCGCTCCGGTACTCGACGAGGCCGTCCCGGCGGGCGGACGCCATGTCCGCGAGGAAGTACGGCAGCCGGTAGAAGCGCCTCGCGGCCGCGACGGCGAGCCGGCTGGCGGCGTCGAGCGAGAAGAACCAGATTCCGGGCTTGCCGCCGAACGTGACGTAGGTCCGTACGTTGAGCTCGGGAAAGGAGGACACGCCCGGCAGCGGCGGCGCGACCGAGGGCCGAAGGCCCGTCAGGACGAACGGCGTCACGCCGATCCATGCCCGACCCTCGAAGGTGTCGAGGGCGACGGGCGGCCGGACGAGCGGCCCCAGGACGCGCGGCTCCACTGCCCAGTGTGCGAAGAGCAGGTGCCGCCACGTCTGACCCAGCAGACACGGCTTCCGCGGCAGCGGCCACGGCCGGTGGCCCCGCTCGCGCAGCGACGCGGTCTGGTGGACGGGGTCGGAGAGGAAGTCGAGCACGGCTGCCCGCCGCCCATGTCCCCGGCGCCGGGGAGGCCGAAAACTGCGCGTTTCGGCATCTGCGGCGAGGGCAACGAGCAACACTCGTGGCGACGACGCGAACGGCTCATCGAGGCGCGGCGGGCGCCGTGACGGCGCCGGGGATCGTCCTCGGCCTCGGCCTGGGCGGCTTCGCGGACGGCATCGTCCTCCACCAGATCGTCCAGTGGCACAACATGCTCTCGAGCACCGAGCGCTGGCCCACGACGACCGTGGAGAACCTCGAGACGAACATGCTCGCCGACGGCCTCTTCCACGCGGCGACATGGGCGCTCGTGGCGCTCGGCCTCCTCCTGCTCTGGAGGGCGCTGCGCGACGGGCCCGGGGAGAGCGGGACGACGCTCGTGGGCTGGATGCTCGTCGGCTGGGGCCTCTTCAACGTCGTCGAGGGCCTCGTCGATCACCTGATCCTAGGCCTGCACCACGTGCGCGAGGGAGGGAACGAGCTCGCCTGGGACCTCGGCTTCCTCGCGTTCGGGCTGGCCCTCGTCGCGGGCGGCTACGCCCTGACCCGCGGACGCGCGCCGGCCTAACGGCCGTGCTCGCGGCACCAGCGCGCGAAGGCGAGCCGCGTCCGCCCGTGACCGCTGTCGAGGTACTCGGCGATCTCCGCCACCAGGAACCGCGCGGCCGCGCGCGCCTCGTCCGCCTGCCGGTCCTCGACCGCGTCGGGATCGCACTCGTGCTCGCCCTGGAGGAGCTGGCCGACCGGCACGTCGGCGCCGCAGTGCGGGCAGGGCCTCGCCCCGAACGCGTACCAGAGCCAGCTGCTCACGGGTCTCCCCGTCTCCTTTCGAGCCGTGTGGCGCCGTGGTTCCACGCGCCGCACGGCGTCAAACGCCCGAGGAGGTTCGGGAAAGCCGTGGGTGCGGAAAGGGACCACGACGATGGAGATCGGCTACGCGCTCGCCAGCGAGGACTGGCCGCCCCTTGAGCTCGTCGGCCTCGCCGAGCGGGCCGAGGAGGCGGGCTTCGGGTACGCGCTCGTGTCCGACCACTTCCACCCCTGGCTCGACGTCCAGGGCGAGAGCCCGTTCGTCTGGTCCGTCCTCGGGGCGATCGCCGAGCGGACGGAGCGCCTACGAGTCGGGACGGGCGTCACGTGTCCGCTCATCCGCATCCACCCGGCCATCGTGGCGCACGCAGCCGCGACCGTCGCCGCGATGATGCCCGGGCGCTTCTTCCTCGGTCTCGGCACCGGCGAGAACCTGAACGAGCACGTTCTCGGTGACCGCTGGCCTGCCGCGGACGAGCGCCTGGCGATGCTCGAGGAGGCGATGGAGATCATGAGGCTCCTCTGGGGCGGCGGCGAGCAGACGTACCGCGGCGACCACTACACGGTCGAGAACGCTCGCCTCTACACGCTTCCCGAAGAGCCGCCGCCGATCGTCGTGGCGGCTGCGCACCCGAACGCCGCCGAGCTGGCCGGCCGGGTCGCGGACGGGCTTGCCAACACGTCCCCCGACCCGGACGTCGTCCAGGAGTTCGAGGCGGCGGGCGGGAGCCGAAAGCCGCGCTACGGAATGCTGCACGTCTGCGTCGCCGACTCCGAAGAGGAGGGCCTCGAGACGGCACACCGGCTCTGGCCGAACGTCGGGCTGCACGGCGAGGCCACCCGCGAGCTCCCCCGCCCCCGTCACTTCGAGGACGCCTGCAAGAGCGTGCGCCCCGAGGACCTCGCTACGTCCGTCCCGTGCGGTCCCGACGGCGAGGGTCACCTCGAGGCGATCCGGCAGTTCGCCGAGGCGGGGTACGACCACGTCTGGGTGCACCAGATCGGGCCGGATCAGGCCGCCCTCTTCGAGCTCTACGAGCGCGAGGTGCTGCCCGCCGCCGGCCGGGTCGCCGCGGCGAGGTAGCAGGACGATGCGACGCGAAACGTGGACGTACGAGCTGCCGCCGGCGGGAGCGCCCGACGTCGGGATCGAGCAGTACCAGGTGGCCGTGCCGGACGGCGACGTCTGGAAGGCCGCCGTCCTACTCGCGCACGACGACGACCTCTACGTCGCGGCGGCGCCGTCCGGGGTCGCGCTCGCGCGCCACCTCGTCGCGATCCCCTGGGGGGCGGTCGCCCGGGTCGACCACGACGAGCTCACCATCCACGTGCGCTCCCTCGACGACGCGGTCGAGCTGGACCCCGGCCGGGCGGTCGAGAACGAGCGCGCCGAGGCGCGCCGAGTCCCGGGCCTGCCGCCCGGTCTCGCCACGCCGCAGGCGACGGGCGACGTGGCCGGGCCGCGCGACCGCCTGCCGCTCTTCCTCGGCCTCGGCGCCGCGGCGGCGGGGTTCGTCGCGCTGCTCGGCGTCCTCGCGCTCGTCACAGCGGCCGACGACGCGCGGCTCCTCCTTCTTCTCGTCCTCCCGGGCGCATTGTTCCTCGCGGGCGTCTGGCTCAGCATCGCCGCCTGGCGGCGGCCCTACGCCCCCGCAACCGGAGACGACCAGGGTTCGCGAGAGCGACCCGGGAAACCGTAGACGGCGTGATCGCGCTCGTCGTCGTCTTCCGTTCGCGGCCGTCCTGATCGGGACCGGCATCGCGTTCCCGCGACGTTCGTCTCGGGGGCGATCGGTTTCCGGGCTGGTGGAGGAACGCTCGTCGGACCGCGAGGACTTCCTCGGGCCCGGCGGGCCGGACGACCCCGGCCGCCGGACGCCCTGACCTTCTAGCGGTCTGCGTCGCTCGGAGGCCCGGTCGCCGCGAGCTCGCGCAGGGCCTCGGGATCCTCCGCCAGCGAAGGGTCCTGCGGCGCCGCCCAGACCTCATGGGCAGTCGCGAACTCGACCCCGCCCGGAAGCCGTTCCAGGGCGCGCACGACCGGGTCGGGCGCGTCGTTCTCGCGCGGTGCGGACGTCCCCGTCGCGGTCCGCGTCCCCCGGTCCCTCTCCTCCCGCTCGTCCTCGACGCGGGGCTCGATGGGGGCACGGCGGCCGAGCGCCTCGGTCTGGGCGGCGAGCTCGTCGTCGAGACGCGGGCCGTGCTTGTCCGCTCGTTCCACGGGCGCCTTCTTCCCGGCGCTCGCGCGGCGAACACCGGCCCGCCGTGAGCCGGTGGAGGGTATTCCCGGGGGTATCGCGAGGCAGCCGCTTTTCGGCGCGACGCGCAGGGGTAGACCCGCTCACCCACGACTCCAAGGAGGACAAATGAGCCAGGTCGAGCAGCGTCACGCCCAGGGGGGCGGGACGGAGGGCGACTCGATGGTCGCCGAGACGAAGCAGAAGGTCGAGGAAAGCGCCGGGAAGGCAGCTGAGACTGCGCGCAGCCAGGCCGGACAGGCGACGGAGCGCCTGCGCCGCACGGTGGACGAACGCTCGACCGACCTTGGCCGCCGCGCCGGGTCGATGGCGCAGGCGATGCGCAAGACGAGCGAGGAGCTCCGCGCGCAGGGCAAGGAATCCGAGGCCTCGCTCAACGACCGGGCGCTGGACGTCGTCGAGCGGGTCGGGCGGTACCTCGAGGAAGCGGACGGCCGCCGCATGGCGAGCGAGGCGCAGGACTTCGGTCGCAGGCGGCCGTGGGTCATGGCACTCGCCGGCGCGGGGATCGGGCTCCTGGGCGCTCGGCTCCTCAAGTCGTCCGCGAGCCGCTCGCCGAGCGGCGACACGCCGCGGACGCTGGGCCCGCGGCCCGGGTACCAGACCACCGGGGCGACCTCTCCGGCGGGAGGGTCCCCCTCGCCGGCCGTATCGGGAGGCGGCACGCCATGAACCACCGGGCCGACTCCGAGGAGCTGCGGGAGCAGTCGATCGGCGAGCTCCTCAAGCGCCTCGCCGACGAGACGGCGACGCTCGTCCGGAAGGAGCTCGAGCTCGCCAAGGTCGAGTACGCGGAGAAGGGTAAGAGGGCCGGCCTCGGCGCCGGGCTCCTGAGCGGGGCGATGGTGGCGGCGCTCCTCGCGCTCGGCGCCTTCACGGCGTTCCTCGTCCTGGCCCTGGACGGCGCCCTGCCGAACTGGGCCGCCGCGCTGATCGTCGCCGCGCTCTACGGGATCGTGGCGGCCGTCCTCGCACTGAGGGGCCGTGAGCGGCTCGAGGAAGCCGGGGGGCCCGTCCCCGAACAGACCAAAGAGACCATCGAGGAGGATCTGCAATGGGCAAAGACCCGAGCGACGTCCGCGAAGAGATAGAGGAGACGCGCGCCCGCATGGCGGACACCGTCGACGAGATCGGCTACCGGGCCGACGTCAAGGGCCGCGTGCAGGGCTACGTGTCCGAGAAGAAGGACGCCGTCGTCGGCGGGGCGAGCGACCTCACGTCGCGGGCCGGCGACAAGCTGCCCGACGGCGAGACGATCTCGTCAGGCGGCCGGAGGATGGTCGGGACCGCGAAGGAGAACCCGCTGGCGCTCGCCCTGGGCGGCGCGGCGGTCGGCTTCCTCGTCGGGTCGCTGCTGCCTTCGACCCGCATGGAGGACGAGCGGATGGGAACCGTCGCGGACGACCTCAAGGACCGCGCCCGCGAGACGGGCCACCAGGCGCTCGAGAGCGGCAAGGAGATCGCGTCGGACGTCAAAGAGAGCGCCACGGAGACCGTGAAGGAGTCGGCCGCCGAGCACTCGCAGGAGCTCTCCTCCACCCTCCAGGAGCAGGCGGGCTCGTCGTCCGGCTCCTCCGGCGGGCCGCGCTGAGACACAAACGGGCGGCGGTCCGCGGCCGGGCCGCCGCCCTTCCGGCTCACCCGACGGTGGCGACGGGGACGCCCGCCGCGACGACCCGCTCGCGGAGGACGGCGTCCCAGTCGGCGGCGAAGCGCTCCAGGGAGAAGCGCCGGAGCGCCTCGCGGCGCGCTCCCTCGCCGAGCCGACGGGCGAGCCCCGGGTCAGCGAGCAGGTCGCGCATCCGCCCGACGAGGACGTCGACGTCGGTGTCGACGTAGCCCGAGACGCCGCTGCGGACGGCGGTGGCCATCTCGGTCGTGGCGAGGCCCACGACCGGAAGGCCGACCGTCATCGCCTCGCACACCGCGAGGCCGAGGCTCGTGTAGCGGATCGGATTGAAGAGGAAGCGGTAGCGGGCGGCGAAGCGGGGCAGCTCGGCCGGCGGCACCTCGCCGAGACCGCCGAGCTCCTCCGAGGCCATCCCGACGAGGTCGAGCGGCACCTCGCGGCGGGCGCGCTCGAAGACGTCGAGCCCGAGCCTGCGGCCGCGCTTCCCCAGGTGGTTCACGATCACGAGCCCGCGCTCGAGCTCGCCGGTGTAGCGCGCCTCGGCCGGGACCCCGACGCCGTGCTCGACCACGCGGGTCGGCGACGTTCCGCAATCCCACATGAGGTCGTTGAACGGCGTCACGTGGACGACGAGCACGTCGTCGTCCGCGGCGGGATGGCGCGTGTCCGTCGGGCTCTCCCTGGGCGGGTCGTGCTCGAGGTAGAGCGCGGGCAAGTCTCGTTGCGCCGCCGAGAGCAGCTCGGGCCCATGCTCGCGGTAGTTGCGCTCGGACTGGTAGAGGACGGCGTCGAGGCCGAGGCCGGACACTTCGTCCGCGGGGACCTCCACGAGAGAGGCGGGCCACGGACGCCCGGGCGGCAGGCCCGCGTGCGCCTCCGGGCGGCCCGGCCGCACCGGCACGTAGATCGTGTGCCGGACCTGCCCGAGGTAGGCGAGGTAGCTGCCGTGGACGTGCCAGGTAAGGATGCGCAGGCGTGGACCCGTCACGGAGCGACGGGTTTCCGCACCGCGGGCTTTCAAACCGGCGCGGGCGTTTTCGCGCCGCTGGAGCCGGGTAGCCGAGCCGAAAGACCACCGACCAAGGAGCGAAGGAGACATGAGCCCCACCAAGTCGCCGCGCGTCGTTCGCGACGTCATGACGTCGAGCCCGACGACCGTCACGCCCCAGACGAGCGTCGTCGAGGCCGCCCGCCTGATGGAGAAGGAGGACGTCGGTCCGCTGCCCGTGGTCGAGGACGGGTCGCTCGTCGGCATCGTCACCGACCGCGACCTCGTCGTTCGCGTCCTCGCGGAGGGCCGCGACCCGGAGAGCACGACGGTCGGAGACGTCTGCTCGCCGCAGCCGGTCAGCGTCGAGCCGGACGCCGACCTGTCGCAGGCGCTGGCGCTCCTCGCCCGGCACCAGGTCCGGCGCCTTCCGGTCGCCGAAGGCGACCGGCTCGTCGGGATCGTCGCGCAGGCCGACGTGGCCCGAGAGCTCCCGCACGAGGACGTCGGCGAGGTCGTCGAGGACATCTCCCGCTGAACCGGCGCGAGCGCCGGCCGTCGCCGTCAGCCGCGCGCGGGCGCGTGCCCGTCGCCGTTCGCGGAAGCGCGCGGGTCGAGCACGATCTTGATCGCCCCGTCCCGCTTCTCCTGGAAGAGCGCGTACGCCTCCGGCGCCCGCTCGAGGGGGAGCCGGTGGGTCATGAGGTCGCCCACGCCGAGCGGGTCCTCGTCCGTGAGCAGCGGCAGGATGTCGTCGGTCCAGCGCCGCACGTTCGCCTGGCCCATGCGGACGGTCACCTGCATGTCGAAGAGGTCGCCGAGCGGGAACATCTGCACGGGCCCTCCGTAGACCCCGGTCAGAGAGAGCGTGCCGCCGCGCCGCACGGCCTGCATGCTCTTCCGCAGGACGTGCGTCCGGTCGAGCTGGATCTTGGTCGTCTGCAGGACCTTATCGAGGACCGAGCCATCTGCCTCCATGCCGACCGCGTCGATCACCGAGTCGAACCCGCGCCCGTCGGTGAGCTCGAGGGCGACGTCACGGACGTCGTCGACCGAGGCGGCGTCGAGCGTCTCGACGCCGTGGCGCGCCGCCATGGAGAGCCGCTCCGGCACGAGGTCGACGCCGACGACCCGTTCGGCGCCCCGGTGGAGGGCGATGCGACAGCACATCTGCCCGATCGGGCCGAGCCCCCACACGCCGAGGATGCCGCCCGGCGGGATCTCGGCGTAGACGACCGCCTGCCACGCCGTCGGGAGGACGTCCGAGAGAAAGAGGAAGCGCTCGTCAGGCGGCCCCTCCGGCACCTTGATCGGCCCGAAATGCGCCTGCGGCACCCGCACGAGCTCGGCCTGGCCGCCCGGGACGGCGCCGTAGAGGTGCGTGTACCCGAAGAGACTCGCGCCCTTCCCGCGCTTCAGGAGGCTGCCGGCTCGCGCGAGCATTCCCTCGTCCCGCGTGCGCTCGCACTGCGAGTGGAGACCGCGCGAGCAGAAGAAGCACTCGCCGCACGAGATGTTGAAGGGGATGACGACGCGGTCGCCCGGCGCGATGTGCTCGACCGCGGCTCCCACCTCCTCGACGACGCCCATGGTCTCGTGGCCGAGGATGTCGCCCTTCCGCATCACCGGCCAGAGCTTGCTGAAGAGGTGCAGGTCGGAGCCGCAGATCGCAGTCGAGGTGACCCGGACGATCGCGTCCGTCGGCTCCTGGATGCGCGGATCCTCGACCGCGTCGACGCGGACGTCTTCGCGACCGTGCCAGACGACGGCTCTCACCGAGCCTCCCGGGTGCCGACGCCCGACGCGACCTCTCCCAGCCGGGCAGGCCCTCCGCTGTCGGGCGAGAGTGGCGGCGTCGGCTCTCCGGCGCCTGCGCGAAGCCCCTCGAGCAGCTCGGCGACCGCGTCGTCGGCCGCGACCCTCGGGGTCCAGCCGAGCTCCCTCTCGATGCGCGAGCAATCGAGCAGCGGCGCACCGAGACCCATGTCGACCCAGCCAGGCGGCGAGGGCTGCAGCCGGAGCCGCCAGGCCGCCGAGGTGCCCGCGCGCGCGACGGCGACGGGGACCGGGACGGTCGGCCAGCCGAGCCGCTCCGCGACCACCTGCGGGTCGAGCACCGGCTCGGCGGCGACGTTGTAGGCGCCGCGCGCGTCGTCGCGCAGGACGGCGAGGCGGTAGGCCTGCGCCACGTCGTCGGAGTGCACCGCCTGGACGCGGAGCCCGGGCACTGCGGGAACGACCCCGAAGCGGCGGCCGAGGAGCGGCGTCGGCAGGAACGGGCCGGCGAAGAGCCGGCGGACGCCCGAGGCGGCCCCACGCTTGAAGACGAGCCCGGGCCGCAGCCGGACCACGCGCGTGGACGGGACCTCGGCCTCGAAGCGGTCGAGCCGCCGCTCCACCTCCGCCTTGTGCCGCGAGTAGAAGCTCGTGCGGATGCCCTGGACCGGCCAGGACTCGTCCACGCGCTCGTTCTTGGGCCCGCTGGAGTAGGCGCCCACGGAAGAGGCGTAGACGAAGGCCGGCACGCTCTCGTCGGCGATCGCGCGCAGGAGCCGCGTCGTCCCCTGGACGTTCGTCAGCCAAAGCGCGTCGAGATCGCGGCTCGGCTGGATCCGCCAGGCGAGGTGGACGACCGCGTCGGCGCCCCTGACGACCGCGCCGAGGTCGTCGTGGACGACGTCGGCAGCGCGCCATTCGACGCCGGGGAGCTCGAGGCGGGGCAGGCGGCGCGCGACGCCGACGACGTGCTCGACGGCGTGGTCGTCCGAGAGGGCCCGGACCAGGCTCGAGCCGACGTTTCCGGTCGCACCGACGACGACGACCCGCATGCTCGGGTCGTCCCCGCCTGTTCGCTGCTCAAACCTGGCCGGAGACCCGGCCGCGGGGGTCGAGCTCGGCCGCGATCGCAGCCCCCGCGGCCGTCTTCTCGACGACCAGGTAGGCCTCGCGCCGTTCGACGATCCGCTCCACCTCGAGCTGCTCGTGGCCCGGCTTGACGAGGAACCTGCGCGGGCTGGAGCGGATCGCCTCGTAGTGGGCCACGTCCACCGGCATCGCCTCGAGGCAGCTCGTCCGTCCGCACTCGCAGAGGAACTCGGCGCCGACCGGCGAGGGCGAGCTCCCGGCGAACTTCTCGATGCGCTCGTTCACCTCGCGGAAGAGACTCTGGTTGCGGGCGACGGACGCGGCGTGACCGGGCGTCACATCTGGCGATCGTGACAGGAAGCGGATCGCGCTGCAAGCGCCGAGGTGCCTGCTCCCTCGCGCGCCGTCGTGCCGATCAACGGCATCATCGTCCGGTAGCCGCGCGGGTCGGTCTCGGTTTCGGGGAGGAAGCGGGGAGGTGTTCGCTTCCGAACTTCCCGGGCGGGGCCGTACGCGGCCAGCTGAGCAGCTAGCCGGGCAACCTGCTCGGGAGAGACGCGGGGCGGCTCGGAGGGCTCGTGGTCGGCCTCGGGGAAAATGTTCTCGCGCTGCTCGGAATGCGGGTAGGCTGGGCCGGTCAGTACCATGAAGAGGGTCACGGTGATCTGGGCCAGCCTGATGTCAGCGGGTCTCCACGGCCGGGGCTGAGGGCGGCCGGGCGAGCGGGGAATAGGGGCGATGACGCGACCCGCGAGGAATCAGCGCCTTGGCGTCGCGCTCGCGGTTGCCCTCGTCTTCTGCGCCTGTGCGGGTGTCGCGCGCGCTGATGATCGGGTTGTCGCCGCGCCGCTGAGCGAGGTGCCGGCAGAGCCGGTGGAGCCGCCCGTCGTGGAGACGGAGCCGGTGAGCGAGGTGCCGGCAGAGCCGGTGGAGCCGCCCGTCGAGGTGACGGAGCCGGTAGTCGAGGTTCCGGCGGAGCCGCCTGTCGAGGTGACGGAGCCGGTGGTCGAGGTTCCGGCGGAGCCTATGGAACCGCCCGTCGAGGTGACGGCGCCGGTGAGCGAGGTTCCCCTGGCGCCTGTAGCGCCAGCGAGAGGCGATTCGATCGTCGTGATCAGCTCTGCTGTGGTTACACCGGGCGTCGAGGCGGCTTTCTCCGTGTTCTCCTTGGACTCGTCGGCAACACCTGTGATGGGTAACGAGGCTTCCGCCCCCCGCTCGGATCCCGGCCGGGCCAAGGGTGGCTCGCCTTCCGTTCCCGATCCGCGCCGGCTTCCGCCTGGGCCGGAGGCGCCGGCGCCTACGGGCGTGGGAGCCTCAGGCGGCTCGGCGGGCGGTTTCTCTGGCGGGCTCCTCGCCGCGCTCGTGGGGTTCCTCATTCTGGTACCCCCTGGGCTGGGGCAAGTTCTCAGCCTCTCTCCTATTCCGGTGCGGGCGCCGACGCTCGTTGCCGGGCTCGAACGGCCCGATTAGCGCTTCCCTGTGCGGCTAGAAGTGCGGCGGGGCATTGCGTCCCGCGGCGCTCTTTCGAAATGCCAAACACGGAGGAGCGAGCTGATGTCCATCGATCGGAGTCAACGAAGCATTGGAGGGGGGCGTGAAAATGGGTCCGCGGCCCTCGCCACCGGGCGCGCGCCAGGTCCCACCAAGGCGCCCCGCCGACCGCTGACCACGGTGCTGCTCGATCGGGAGCCAATCTGGGCGCAGGCGGTGGAGCAGGTTCTCAGGCAACTCGACATCAACGTCGTTGGTAAGGCCAGTTCTCCGGAGCGTGCGCTCGCGCTCATCGCCGAGCGCAAGCCCGATCTGCTGATCGCCGAAACCGAGACAGGCGACCCCGAGCTGGACGGCATCGCCTGCCTGCTTCGCGCGAAAGAACACGTGCCCGACCTCAGGGCGATCGTCTTCTCGAGGTCTGATGATCGAGAACACATCCTGGCCGCCTTCTCTGCCGGCGCCGTGGCCTACGTTCTCAAGAAGACGCATCCCGACGACCTCGCCATGGCGATTCGGCAGCTCTTTTTCGAGCACTCCGTCCACTTTGCCGACGACGGCATACGCAACTCGGCGAGGCAGTCACCGCTTTCCAGCCGCGAGACCGAGATTCTCCAGCTCGTCTCTGAGGGACGATCGACCGCTGACATGGCGAGGAGGCTTTGGGTAACCGAACAGACGGTCAAGTTCCACCTCGGCAACATCTACCGGAAGCTCGGCGTGTCGAACCGGACCGCAGCAGCCCGCTGGGC
>JAICGP010000042.1 GCA_025923055.1 Thermoleophilia bacterium | reverse complement strand
TCCGCCTCCTGGTAGACGAGCGCGGGCGCCTTCGTCCGCGACGCGCGGCCGCGAATCGTCTCCCACAGCTTCAGGAGCAGACCGAGGTCGCCGGCGAGCTCCTGCTCGGACGCGCCCTCGGCTGCGGTGCGGACGATGAGCCCTCCCTCGGGGAGCTCGAGGCCCTTGCAGATCTTCTTCAGCCGCTCGCGCTCGTCGTCGTCGAGCCGCCGTGAGACGCCGATCCCGTCCCCGTAGGGCGTGTAGACGAGGAACCGGCCCGGGAGCGAGACCTCGGTCGTCAGACGCGCGCCCTTCGTCCCCATCGGGTCCTTCACGGCCTGGACGAGCACCTCCTGGCCGCGCGAGATCAGCTCCTGGATGCGCTTGCCGTGCCGCTTGCCCTCGAGCTCGGGTACGACGATCTCGTCGACGTAGAGGAAGCCGTTCTTCTCGAGGCCGACGTCGACGAACGAGGCCTCCATGCCGGGGAGGACGTTGTCGACGACGCCCTTGTAGATGTTCCCGGCGACCTTTCGAAGCCCCGGGCGGGCGAGATAGACCTCCGCGGGCTTGCCGTCCTCGAGCACCGCGACGGTCTGCTCGTTCACCTCGACGGAGACGAGGATCTCCTTCTTGACCGCCGGAAGCGCGGCGCGCGCGGGCGTGGGCGTCGGGCGCTTGGCGGGCGGGCGCCTGCGCCTCGGCCTGGGGCCCTCCTCCTGCTTCTTCCGCCCGGGGGCCTTCTTCTCCTCGACGGCCTTCGGCTGGGCCTCCGCCGTCTCGGTCTTCTTCTTGCGGCCGCGCCCGCCGCGGCTCCCGCGACGGCGGCGGGCCGGCTTGCGCTCAGCGTCCTCGGCGGGATCCGGCTGGGCCGGCTCCTCGACGGGCGGCTGCTCGGGAGCGGCCGCCGCGGGCGGCGCCTCCTCCCGGCGCTTCCTCCTGCGAAACCAGGACAAAGTGGTGGTCTCCTTTCGGGCGCACGCCGCGCTCCGCGCCGTCTCGGCGCTCGCTGAGCCGCAGCGTGTCTGCCACAAATCTCATGTGATCTCGGCGCCGGGAGCCTGCTCGCCCGAATCGGGCTCGATCGTCCCTGCGCATCGCTCTCAGCGTAGCAGCCGCCACTCAGGCGGCGGCCGGCCGAAGGCCTTCCCGCTTGTGCTCGACCGCCCGGAGGCGCTGGTTGAGACGGGCCCAGGCCCAGGGCTCGACCTCGTCGTAGCGGCCCGTCCCGATCTCGGCCTGCGTCGCCTCCAGGTACTCGAACCAGGCGTCTGCCTCCTCGATGAGAAGCGTCTCCCGCACGTCCTCCCTCTCCATGCGCAGAGAGGCTAGGACCGGGACCGGACGGACTCCCCGAGCTTCCTCGTGCCGCCTGCCGCGAAGAACGCCGCGGCGGCCTCGCCGATCGCGCGCGTGCCCGCGTACGCGATCCCGCCCTTGACCACCCAGCCGAGGCCCGGAACGACGCCGGCGAGCTGGCGCGAGACCGCACGGAAGCCGAGGCCCGCGCCGACGACCGACAGCACCTCGAGCGCGCTCTGGCGGTCGAGCTCCTCCCCGTAGGCGGCCGCAATACGCAGCACCATGCGGATCTGGTTCAGCGTCAACACGGGAAAGTCGGCGCCGGGGATGAAGATGGCGACGCCGAGCACGCCGTTCTGCACCGAGAAGCCCTTGACGATGGACTCCACGACCGCCGGGCGAAGCGCCGGCAGGCGGGCGGCGAGCTGGTGGCTGGTCGCGTCCGCCCGCTCGGCGACGCGCTCGGCGATCTCGGCGATCGGGAGCGCCTCGCCGGGTGCGACGGCGACGACGTCCGTGGCCGGCACGTAGGGCACGTCCGGGACATCGTCCGGTTGGACGCCCACCAGCACGCAGACGACCTCGACCCCCTTCCGTCCCGCCAGCCGCAGGACCTTCTCGTCCTCCTCGTCCGGGGTCCGGCCGTCGACGGCGTAGACGAGGACTCGGGCGCCCTCGAGGTCGTACGGCGACGGCTGGCCGCCGGAGAGGTCGCGCGCCGCGGTCGCGTCGCCGCCCTCCACGAACGCCGTCCGGATCGCGGCCGCGTGCTCGGGAGCCCCGGCGACGAGGAGCGGTCGGAAGTCCTCCGACGTCGTCCGCAGCTCCTTGACGACGCTCCAGACGGACAGCGGGTTGAGCGGCAGCTTCGGCATCGTCCCGCCGCCTACCGCGCGCCCGCGAGGCGCCCGCGGACGTGGATCGACTCGAGGATGCCGACCATGATCAGCGTGGTCAGGAGCGAGCTGCCGCCGTAGGAGACGAGGGGAAGCGGGATCCCTGTCACCGGCGCGATCCCGATCGTCATCCCGACGTTGATGAAGAACTGGACGAGCAGGGCGAAGACGATCGCCCCGGCCACGACGGCGGAGTAGAGGTCCCGAGCAACCGCGACGATCTTGACCCCCCGCCAGATGATGAGCCCGTAGAGCAGGAGCAGGATCGAGGCGCCGAGGAATCCGCGCTGCTCGGCGAGCGACGAGAAGATGAAGTCGGTCGAGTGCTCCGGCAGGTAGTTGAACTTCGTCTGCGTCGCGTTGGCGACGCCGCGCCCGTCGATGCCGCCCGAGCCGACCGCGGTGATCGACTGGTTGACGTTGTAGGTCGAGCCGCTCGGGTCGACGTCCGGGTCGACGAAGCCGGTGAGGCGTTCGCGCTGGTACGGCTCGAGCACCTCCACGCCGGCCGAGGGCAGGAACCAGAGGAGCGCGGTCGCGACGAGCGCCACGACGACCGCGAGCGCGGTGAGGTGGCGCCACGGCGCGCCTCCGAAGAAGAGCGCGCCGAGCACGATCGACCCGTAGATGAGCGACGTGCCGAAGTCGGGCTCCTTGAAGACGAGCACGGTGAGCGGCAGCGCGAGCCCGACGACGCCGAACGTCGTCCGCCACTCGTGCGCCCGGTGCCGGCGCTCGGCCACGAACCCTGCCAGGACGACGATGAGCACCAGCTTCGCGAGCTCCGACGGCTGGAAGTTGAAGAAGCCGATCTCGATCCAGCGCTTCGATCCGCGCACCTCCTCCGCGAGCGCGAAGACGGCGAGCAGGAGGACGAGCGCGAGCACGTAGAGCGGGACGCGGAACTTCCGGTACACCCCGGGATCGACCGCGGCGGCGGCAGCGAAGAGGAGGACGCCGACGGCGACGTAGACGAGCTGGCGGAAGACGTAGTAGTCGGGATCGCCCGCGACGTCGTTCCGCGTCACCGACTCGAGCACCCAGAGCCCGTAGGCCACGAGCGTGCCGGTCGCGAGCAGCAGGAGGTAGTCGAGGTGGCGGAAGAAGGCGCCGAGCTCCCAGGCGGCGGCCTGAGCGCGCGTCGGCCGCGGGACGCGATGGACCGGGGTGGCCATCAGTCGCTCTCCTGAATGGAGGCCGAGTAGGTGCCGGACTTCACGTTGAAGTAGTCCTCGAAGACCTGGAGGGCCACGGGCGCGGCGGCCTCGCCGCCGTGGCCGCCGTTCTCGATCAGCGCGCACACGGCGATCTCGGGGCGCTCGTACGGGCCGTAGCCGCACCACCACGACTGATCCCGGAGGCGCTCGTCGCCCGGGAGCGGGACGAACTTCTCGGCCGTCCCGGTCTTCCCGGCGATCGTGATCGGGAAGGAGCCGAAGACGTGCTGGGAGGTCCCGTAGGACTCGTGCGTTGCCTCGTAGAGACCCTGCTGTACGACCTGGAGCGAGTACTCGTTGATGCCGATCTCGCGCGGAGGCTTCGGCGTATAGGGCCTGATCACAACCGGCGCCTCGCCCTCGTTGGTCGGCTCCTCAACCGCCTTGACGATGTGGGGCTCGACGAGCTTGCCGCCGTTCGCGATCATCGCGTAGGCACGGGTCATCTGCAGCGGCGTGACGAGCAGGTCGCCCTGCCCGATCGAGAGCTGCACGGAGTCGCCGCTCGTCCAGATCTTGTCGATCTCGGTCTCGAACGTCTTCCGCCGCCAGGCGGGCGTCGGGACGAGACCCTCTTCCTCAGGGCCGAGGTCGATCCCGGTCTGCTGGCCGAAGCCCATTTCCCGCGACCAGCGCTGGAGCGGCGAGTCGGGGCGCTCGTAGAAGCGCAGCGCCACGTTGTAGAAGTACGTGTCGCACGAGTTCGCGATCGCGGTCGTGAGCTGCATGGGCTCGTTCTTGTACGGATCCCAGTTGTCGAACGCCTGGCCGTCGATGACCTCCTTGCCCGTGCACTGGATGAGCTCGTCGGGCCGCAGCAGCCCGGACTCGAGGGCGGCGAGGGCCGTGATCGGCTTGAAGGTCGAGCCCGGCGGATAGACGCCGGCGATCGCGCGGTTCAGCGTCGGGTAGTTGCGGTGTGGGTCGGCGAGCTGCTTCAGGTCGCGCTCGCGGACGGTGCCGACGTAGAGGCTCGGGTCGAAGGTCGGGTTCGAGGCGAGGGCCAGGATCTCGCCACTCTTCACGTCCATGGCGACGAGCGCCCCGGCGTTCGCCGCCCACTCGTCCTGATCGTGCGCCAGCCGGATCCCGTACTCGAGCGCCTCTTCGGCCGTCCGCTGGAGCTGGTCGTCGAGCGTGAGCCGGACGTTGTCGCCCGACTCCGGCATGCGGCTGAACTCCCGCTCGCTCGTCACGCGGCCGAGCGCGTCCACGAAGACCTGCCCCAGCCCCGGCTGGCCGCGGAGATACGTGTCGTAGGTTGCCTCGAGCCCGGTCTGGCCGATGCGGTCGCCCGCCGCGTAGCCGTCCCTGGCCTTGTCCTCGAGCTGCTCCGCGGAAATCTCGCTGACGTAGCCGAGCATCTGGGCGGCGATGGTGCCCTGTTCATAGCGGCGAAGGTAGGTCTCGGTGATCTGGACGCCCGGGAACTCGGCCTGGTGCTCCATGAGGTAGGCGGCCCTGAGCTCGCCCACGTCGGTGCTGATCGCCACCGGCGTGAGCGGGTCCGTGCGCAGGCGCTCCTCGACCTTCAACCGCACTCTCTTCACGGGGACGCCGAGCAGCCGCGAGAGCCGCTTCAGCATCGCGTTGCGCTCGGCGACGGGCGCGTCCTCGAGCGCCGCCGGCCAGATCTCGACGAGCGTGCCCGGCATGTTGGAGACGAGCACGTCGCCGTCGCGGTCCACGATCGAGCCCCGCGGCGCGTCGGGGCGGAACGTGCGGATCTGGTTGTTGCGCGCGTCCTCGAGATAACGCTCGCCCGAGATGACCTGGAGCGCCCAGAGGCGGAAGAACACGACCGCGAAGACGACGATCGCGAGCACGCCGAACACGGCGAGCCGCAGCGCCATCTGCGGCGTGAAGCGGTACGGCTCCTCGACGCGCGGGTCGGGCGGGAGGAAGCTGGGAACGCCGGCCCCGCGGTCGCGCATGGTGCTAGACACCGGCGGTCACGCCCTCTCTGCGGATGCGCGGGATGCTCGGCGGGAAGAGCCGCGCGCAGAGCCCGTAGAGCGGGTAGGCGAGCAGCATGTTCAGGGCGAGCGTCGGGAGCAGAACGCCGAGGAAGAGGTACGACGCCGGCACGGTGAGCCCGAGCATGAAGTGGAGCACGGCGGAGCCGAGCGAGACGCCCACGGTGGCGAGGGCGACCGCGATCAGGAGGGGATGCGCGGAGGCCCGCGTCGTGAACTCGCCGAAGCGCCCCGTCCAGTAGCCGGCGATGGTGAGGAGGAGCGAGGTGAGCCCGAAGGTCCCGAACGACGCGGTGTCGAGCACGAGGCCGACCCAGAAGCCCGAGACCGCGCCGAAGACGGGCCCTCGGAGGAGAGCCACCGCGACGAGCGTGACGAGCACCACGTCCGGGTGCCCTTCCGCGACCTCGATCCACTCCGCGATCGAGACCTGCACGAGTGCGGCGAGGGTCAGGAGCCCTCCCGCCTTGAGTGCCTCGACTCCCGTCACGGCCGCGTCGTCTGCCCCGGCTTCGTCCCTCTCGTCCGCGCCCGCCTGGCCTCCGGCTTCTCGCGGAGCACGATCACCTCGGCGAGCGAGTCGAAGTCGACGAGCGGCGCGACCTGGATCCGCTTGAACAGGTCGACGTCCTGCTGGCCGACGGACTTCACCGTCCCGATGGGGATCCCCGGCGGATAGAGCGACTCGAGCTTCTCGGACCGCCACCCGGCGGTGACGATCAGGTTCCCCTCCTTGACGAGCTGATCCTTGCCGACGCGGTCGAGGATGAGCGTGGAGGCGCTCGTGCCCTGGCGCAGCGTGCCGGTCGCGTTGCTCTCGAGCACGACGGCCGAGACCGCGCTCTGCTGGTCGGTCAGGAGGGTCACGTTCGCGCTGTTCGGCGTCACGTCGGTGACGAGGCCGACGAGGCCGTCGTGCGTGACCACCGGGGCGTCCTTCCGCACGCCCGCGTCGGTGCCGGCCGCGATGACGACCTCCTGCTGGTAGGGCGTCGGCGGCCGCGCCACGACGCGCGCGGTGATCGCCTCGAAGTCGGCCGGGAAGCTCGGCCCGCCGATGTACTCGAGGGCCTCGCGGAGCCGTTCGTTCTCGCGCGCGGCGATCTGCTCGGCGATCAGGCGTTCGCGCAGCTCCTCTACCTCGGCCTGCAGCTCGTCGTTCTCGGACTTCGCGTCGAAGAGGTCGGAGAGGTACGCCCAGCCGTCCCTGAACGGCCGCGCGACCCGCTCGCCGGCGACCTCGAACGGCATGAGCACCGAGACGCCGATCCGCTGGGCGGCGTGGAGCGGCCCCTCGGACGACTCGCGGAAGTAGACCGTGATGAGGCCGAGCGAGACGAGCACGAGCACGGCGGCGACGAGCCGCGCCCTGAAGGCGCGTCCCGTTCGCGAGGAGGGGCCCTCACCGCGCCGGACGGGAGCATCCAGCACCGGGAGCCGTGCTGTGCGTTGCCGTGGCACGGAACGAAGCAGTGTAGTGAATCGCCCGGAAACCGGGCCGGGTCCGGACCTAGCGGCGGCGGCCGTTCCGCTGGCGTGCCTTCGCCGAGCGGTGGATGACCTCGAACTCCTCCAGGCTCCGGCCGGAGCCGACGGCCACGCAGGTGAGCGGCGACTCGGCCAGCTGGACGGGCATCTGCGTCTCCTCGCGAAGCCGCTCGGCCAGCCCCGTGAGGAGGGCGCCGCCGCCCGCGAGCACGATGCCGCGGTCCATGATGTCGGCCGCGAGCTCGGGCGGCGTCTTGTCCAGCGTCGACTTGATCGCGTCGATGATCTGGTTGACCGGCTCGTCCAGCGCCCGGCGCACCTCCTCCGACGTGATCACGACCGTCTTCGGCAGGCCGGTGAGCATGTCGCGGCCGCGCACCTCGGCGGAGACCTCCTGCGGCAGCTCCCACGCCGAGCCGATCTCGAGCTTGAGCTCCTCGGCGGTCTGCTGCCCGATCAGGAGCTTGTACTCCTTCTTGATGTGGCCCATGATCGCCTCGTCCATCTCGTCGCCGCCGACGCGGATCGACTGCGAGACGACGATGCCGCCGAGCGAGATGACGGCGACTTCCGTCGTACCGCCGCCGATGTCGACGATCATGTTCCCGGTCGGCTCCGAGACGGGAAGGCCGGCTCCGATCGCGGCCGCCATCGGCTCCTCGATCAGGTAGGCCTGGCGGGCGCCGGCGCTCAGGGTCGCCTCCTCCACGGCGCGCTTCTCGACTCCGGTGACGCCGCTGGGAACGCAGACGACGACGCGCGGATGGGCGAAGCGGTTGTGGTGCACCTTCTGGATGAAGTGGCGGAGCATCTGCTCGGTCACGTCGAAGTCGGCGATGACGCCGTCCTTGAGCGGCCGGATGGCCGAGATCGTCCCGGGCGTGCGCCCGAGCATCCGCTTCGCCTCGATCCCGACGGCGTGCACGTCCCCGGTGCGCTGGTCGATCGCGACGACGGAGGGCTCCGAGAGCACGATCCCGCGCCCGCGGACGTAGACGAGCGTGTTCGCCGTCCCCAGGTCGACGGCCATCTCCCGCCCTCCGAACCCGCTCAAATAGCCCCAGAAGCTCATGAAGATCCCGGTGAGTGTAACGACTGGCCTGAGCGCGTCCACCGCGGCCACGTCCGGTGCCAGGCACCGGACGTGCCTCGAAACGCCCACAGGACAGGATCGAATCAGCGCCGAGCCGGGCGCTCGGCAGCGGGCGCCGATACGGTCGCTTCATGCCGCGCCCACCACGACCCCAGGAGCCCGGCGCGACCTACCACATCACGTCGAGGGGAAACCGCGGCGAGGAAATCTACCGGGTGGACAGCGACAACGTGCGGTTCCTGACGCTCGTCGCGGCCCTCGTCCAGAGAAGGGGCTGGAGGCTCTGGGCGTACTGCCTCATGCCGAACCACTACCACGTGCTCGCGACGACGCCGGCCCCCGACCTCTCCGCCGGAATGCACTGGCTCAACGGCACCTACGCCCGGTGGTTCAACGACAGTCACGGATTGAACGGCCACGTCTTCCAAGCTCGCTTCTACGCAGCCCCAGTCGGGAGCCAGGAGCACCTGCTCGAGTCGATCCGCTACATCGTCCGTAACCCCGTTCGAGCTCGGCTGTGCCGGCATCCGTGGGAGTGGCGTTGGAGCAGCTACCGAACCATCGCCCTCGCCCGGCGTACGTCGCTCGTGGACGGACACCGGACGCTCTCGCTCTTCGGCGGCCGGGCGGCCGACGCTCGCCAGGCGTTTAGGGCGTTCGTCGCCGACGGACGGCTGGAGGCTCGCTCGGCGTGACGATTTCAGCCGTGTCAGGTGCCTGGCACCTGACACGGCGCTTCTAGCCGATGCCGTAGGTGCCGGGGAAGCGGGCGGCGAGGAGGCGGATCAGGAGGGCGGCCGGGAGGCCGACGACGTTCAGGTAGTCGCCCTCGAGGCGCTCGACGAGGGCGGCGCCCAGACCCTGGACGGCGTAGGCGCCCGCGCGGTCGCGCCACTCGCCGGAGGCGACGTAGGCGGCGACGTCCCGCGGCGTGAGCCGGCGGAAGGTGACGCGTGTCTCGTCGTGCTCGACGACCTCCCAGCCCGGCGTGAGGAGACAGAGCCCGGAGACAACGGCGTGAGTCCGTCCGCCCAGCCGCCCGAGCATCTCGGCGGCCTCCTCCTCCCCGGCCGGCTTGCCGAAGAGCTCGCCGTCGAGGACGACCGCGGTGTCCACCCCGAGCACCGGGCGCTCTCCCGCCTCCCCGGCCGCCGACCGCGCCTTGCCGGCCGCGTGGGCGCGCACCAGCTCGCTCGGCGCCGCCCCCGGCTCGTCGCGCTCCTCGTAGCGCGGGGCGACGACGTCGAACGGGAGGCCCAGCTGGGTCAGGATCGCCCGCCGCTGCGGCGAGGTCGAGGCGAGGAGCAGCGGCGGCGCGGGCGGAGCGCTCATCCAACTCCGAGCTTGCGCGCCTTCCAGATCTCCTCCGAGGGCCAGCGGCGTGCCCACCCGCGCTCGGGCAATCCCGGGAAGCGGTGTGGCTCGCCGGCTTCGGGCGCCTGCACCTCGACGAGGTCGAGCACCTCGAACCCCGACCGGGTGAGCAGCCGGATCCAGTCGCCGTAGCCGAGGTGGAACTCGACGGAGTCGTCGTCGGGCCACTCGAAGCGGTGCATGCCGAAGTACGGCCGGAGCAGGTCGGCGCCCGGCGGCACGGCCTCCTCCTCCTCGCTCGCGCACAGCATTGCCAAGGTCCCGTTCACGAGGAAGACGAGCTCGCCGCCAGGCCGCAGCAGCCGCGCCGCCTCAGGCACCCACCCGTACGGGTCGGCCCAGATGGAGGCGCCGTACTCCGAGACGGCCAGATCGAAGCTCGCATCCGCCAGCGGGACGGCCTCGGCGCTCGCCTCGAGGAGCGGGAACTCGAGCCCGAAGCGCGCCTGCATCGCCCTCGCGGTCTCGAGCTGAGCCGGCGTCACGTCCACCCCGACTGGCCGGGCGCCGTGCCTCGCGAGCCAGGCCGAGACGTACGCCGTTCCGCAGCCGAGCTCGACCACGTCGAGACCGGCAAGCGACCCCGGGAGTACGCGAAGCTCGGCCTCCGGGACGCCCCAGACGCCCCAGGTGAACTCCTCTCGCGCCCACGCCTGCGGCGCCCAGTGCGCGTAGTCCGACGCCCACCGCGTCCATTGCTCACGGTTCCGTCGCGCGTGCTCCGAGATCGTCACGGCTTCCGCGCCTTCCAGATCTGCTCCAGCGGCCAGCTCCGCGCCCACCCGGTCTCCTCGGCCGTCCGGTAGGTCGAGCCGGCGCCGGCCGGCGGCCGGATCTCGCGCAGCTCCTCGACGACGAGGCCGCTCGCGCGGAAGAGGCGAATCCACTCGCCGTACGGGAGCTCGAACTCGGTGTAGCCCTCCGGGTCGTCGATCCTGTGGAGGCCGAAGTAGTCCCGCTGGAGGGTCGTCGTCAGGCGGTCGTCTGCAGGCGACCAGCAGAGCGCCTCGAAGGGCGTGCCGCCGCTGAAGGCCAGCAGTCCGCCCGACCGGAGCAGGCGTGCCGCCTCCGGCAGCCAGCGGTACGGGTCGGCGAAGCGGTTCCCGCCGTGGTCGGCGAAGACGACGTCGAAGCTCTCGTCCGGCAGCGGTACCGACTCGGCGCTGGCGCACACGAGGGGAAAGTCGACCCCGGCCGCGGCCATGGCCGAGCGCGCGTGCTCGAGCTGGCGCTCCGAGAGATCGAGCCCCACGACCCGGGCCCCGCGGCCGGCAAGGAGGATCGACCACTGCGCCGCGCCGCAGCCGAGCTCGAGGACGTCCTTGCCGGCGACGTCTCCGAGGATGCGCAGCTCGTCCTCGGGCAGCTGCCAGATCCCCCAGCGCGGCTCGGGCCGGCCGATGTGCTCCCGGTGCGTCGCCTGGTAGGAGTCCGCACCGGTGTCCCAGCTCCTCCGGTTCCGCGCTACGTAGTCGGGAAGCTCAGACAAGCTCTCCGTCGGAGAACCAGAGCGCGATCTCGCGCCCGGCCGACTCGAGCGAGTCGGAGCCGTGCACGAGGTTGTCCGGCATGGCGAGGGCCAGGTCGCCGCGGATCGTGCCCGGGGCCGCGGCGACGGGGTCCGTCGCCCCCATCGTCGTGCGCACCACGGAGACCGCCGAGTCGCCCTCGAGCACGAGCGCGAGGGTCGGCGACGAGGTGATGAACTCTACGAGCTCGTCGAAGAACGGCTTCTCGGTGTGCTCGGCGTAGTGCCGCTCCGCGAGGCCGCGGTCGACCTGCACGAGCTTCGCCGCGCGCACGTTCAGCCCGCGCTGCTCGAAGCGGCCGAGGATCTCGCCGGCGAGGCGACGCTGCATCGCGTCCGGCTTGATCAGGACGAGTGTACGTTCCGCCATTCGTGCCTCCGCCGCTCCTCCGCCTCCTCGCGCTTCTTCGCCTTCCAGAAGATCCAGCTCACGACCCCGAGGACGAGCAGGGGAATGATCATCCCGACGAGGACGACGATCGACAGCACGAGCGAGCCGCCGTCGTCCGGCCCGTGCATCTGGCCGAGCAGCTCCACGCCGCCAGGTTAGCCCGAAAGGTTTTCGACGGCGCGCGGCGACTCGACGGGCGTCTCGCAGAAGGGGCAGATCTGCCAGAGCGGCTCGAGCGGCTGCTTGCACCGCCGGCAAGCCTCCTTCAGCTTCGTCGTGCAGACCGGGCAGGCGAGGAAGCTCGGCTCGATCGCGGCCCGGCACACCGGGCACCGCTCGGCGGTGTCGAGGCTCTCCTCCATCGCCTTGATCTCGAGCTCGCGCTCGCGCACGTCCTCGAGGTACTCGGGCGGCCGGAAGAACATGTAGAGGAGCGGCCCCACGAACGGCGGGAAGATGCCGAGCGCCACGGCCATCGCTAGGAGCCACGGATCCTCGATGCGCCGCCGGGCGTCCTTGTAGACCCAGTACGCCGAGGCGAGCCAGAAGACGACGAGAAAGAAGAGCGTGACGTTGCGGATGACGAGCCAGACTTCCGAATCGAAGAAGTCCCGGAAGAAGTCCAGCGGGTCGCCCTCGTCCTCGGTGGTCGTCGTCTGTGCGAGGAGTATGTGCGCTCTGATCACAGGAGAATCTTTCCTACGAACCACCCGGCGCCAAACGAGATCGCCACGATCGCGAAGAGCACGACCGCCGCGAGCACGAAGACGCTCAGCCGCTCGCCGACGCTTGCCATGGTAGACGCGAAGGTCGGACGGAGGCGAGGTCCGCGAGCAGGTAGAGCGAGCCGGTGACGAGGACGGCCCTCCCGTCGCCTGCGATCTCCCGCGCGCGCGCGAGGGCCTCGGCGGGGTTCTCGACCGTCTCCACCGCCTCGAAGTACGGCTCGGCGAGGGCCGCCAGGTCCCGGGCGGGCAGGACGCGGGTGCTCGACGAGGCCGTCGCCACGAGCCGGGAGCCGAGCGCCGAGAGGGCGGCCAGCATCCCGGCTGCGTCCTTGCCGCGGAGGATCGACGCGAGGACGACGTAGTCGGCGCGCGGGAGGCGGGGCAGGAGGTAGCCGAGCGCGGCGAGGTTGTGCGCGCCGTCCCAGACCTCGAGCGGCGCGTCGCCGAGACGCTCGAGGCGGCCGGGAACACGGAGGTCGTCGAGCGGCGCCGGGTCGACCGTGGTCCCGAGGAAGGACTCGGCCGCGGCGTGGGCCAGGCCGGCGTTCGAGCCCGAGACGACGGTCACCGCCGAGGCGCCCGCCGCGCGCGCCGCGCCCTCCCACTCCGCCTCGCCGAGGACGACCTGGGCGCCGGGCTGCACGACGGCGAGCTTCTCGGCGGCGATCGCCTCGCGCGTCTCGCCGAGGACCTCCGTATGCTCGAGCGCGACGTTCGTGAGGACGACGACCGGCGCTCCGAGCACGTTCGTGGCGTCGTGGCGCCCGCCGAGGCCCGCCTCGACGACCGCGGCGTCGACGCCGGCGGCCGCGAACTCGGCGAGCGCGGCCGCCGTGAGCGCCTCGAACTGCGTCGCGCCGACGGCCTCCGCGGCGGCGCGCACGCGTCCGAGCGCGGCCTCCAGGTCGGCCTCCCTCGCACCGACGCGGACACGCTCCTGCCAGCCGAGCACGTGCGGCGAGGTGTAGGCGCCCACCCGCAGGCCCTCGCCCTCGAGCAGCGCCTCGATTCCCCGCACGGTCGTCGTCTTCCCGTTCGTGCCCACGACGTGAACCGCCCGGTAGGCGCCCTGCGGGTCCCCGAGCCGCGCGAGCAGCTCGCGCATGCGGCCGAGCCCGAACTCCTCGGGCCAGGGGCTCAGCGACTCGAGCCAGGCGATGGGGCTCTCAGCCGCCGAGCGCATCGAGCTCGCGCCGGTAGCGGTCGAGCTTCTCGCGCTCGCCCTCGACCACCTCGGGCGGCGCGTTCTTCACGAAGCGGTCGTTCTCGAGCATGCCCTGGGAGCGCGCCACCTCCTTGCGGAGCCGCGCGATCTCCTCGGCGGCGTTCCCGTTGACCGGCAGCCGCTCGGGCCGGACGACCGTCTCGAAGATCCTGCGCGGCTCGCCGTCGAGCTCGACGACGACGCCGCTCCGGCGCGCGATCGCGGCCGCGTCCCGCACGCGCTCGAGCGCGTTCGCGTCCTCCGCGAAGCGCTCGTCCGGCTCCGGCCACGGCGCCACGATCAGCCGGCCGTCGCGGGCGGGAAGCTGCGTCCAGATCTCCTCGGTCACGTGCGGCATCACGGGGTGGAGGAGCATGAGCAACCGCTCCAGCGCGGCGAGGGCCGTCGCGGCCGCGTCGGCGTCGCGCTCGTAGAGGCGCGGCTTGATGGCCTCCGCGTACCAGTCGCAGAAGTCGTCGAAGGTGACGCGGTAGAGCGTCTTCACGGCCGCGGCGAAGTCGAACTCCGACCACGCCTTCTCCACGTCGGCCCGGGCCGCGTCGAGCCGGGCGAGGATCCAGCGCTCCTCGAGCGACCGCGGGCGCGCCTCCGGCTCGGCTCCCCCGGCGTTCGCGAGCAGCAGCCGTGCGACGTTCCAGAGCTTGACGGCGAGCTTGCGCCCCTCCTCGACCATCCCCTCGGCGAAGCGCACGTCCTGCGTCGAGGACATCTTCAGGAGCCCGTAGCGGGTCGCGTCGGCCCCGTGCGCGTCGATGACGTCGAGCGGGTCGATGCCCGTGCCGAGGCTCTTCGACATGCGCCGCCCGTCCGGTGCGAGCACGGTCGAGTGGATGATCACGTCGGTGAAGGGCACGTCGCCGACGAGCTCGAGCCCCGTCCAGATCATGCGGTTCACCCAGAGGCGGATGATCTCGCGCGCCGTCGAGTCGACGTCGCCCGGGTAGTAGCGGCGGAGGTCGGCCGTGTCCTCTGGCCAGCCGAGCGTCGCGAAGGGCCAGAGTGCGGAGGAGAACCAGGTGTCGAGGACGTCCGGGTCGCGCTCGAGCTTCCGGGAGCCGCATCCGGCGCAGGCGTCCGGGGGCGGCCAGGCGCAGGTGACGTGGCCGTCGGGGCAGTACCAGATCGGGAGCTGGTGACCCCACCAGAGCTGCCGGGAGACGTTCCAGTCGGGAGCCTCCTCGAGCGAGCGGAGGGCGAAGGCGTGCTGCGACTCGGGGTGGTAGCGGACGCGCCGCGCCCGCAGCGCCGCGACGGCGGGCTTGCGCGGCTCCTCCATCGCGCACCACCACTGGAGGGAGACGAGCGGCTCGATCCGGTTGTGGCACCGCTCGCACGTGCCGACGTTGTGCCGGTAGGGCTCTCGGTTCTCGAGGCGGTCGTGGTCGCGAAGCCAGGCGACCACGGCGGCGTCGGCCTCCTGCTGGGTCCGGCCCGCGAGCGCTCCGACCTCCTCGTTCATGCGACCGTCGGGGCCGATGACGGTGAGCCCCGGGAGGTCGTGACGGCGGCCGATCTCGAAGTCGGTGGGATCGTGTCCGGGCGTGACCTTGAGAGCGCCCGTGCCGAACTCGGGGTCGACCAGGTCGTCGGCGATCACGGGCACGCGCCGCTCCACGAAGGGGACGACGACCTCCCGGCCGACCATGTCCCGGTAGCGCTCGTCGTCCGGATGCACAGCGACGGCGACGTCGGCGAGGATCGTCGCGGGCCGCACCGTCGCGACCGTGACCCCTCCCTCGCCGTCCACGAAGGGGTAGCGGGCGTACGTGAGCGTGTCGTCCATCGGCACGTGGACGACCTCGAGGTCGGAGATGGCCGTCTCGTGGAACGGGCACCAGTTGACGATGCGGTTGGCGCGGTAGAGCCAGCCGCGCTCCCAGAGGTGGACGAAGAACCGCATGACCGCCTCGACGTAGGCGTCGTCCATCGTGAAGCGCTCGCGGTCGTAGGCGAGCGAGGCACCGAGGCGGCGGTACTGGGCCATGATCGTGCGACCGGTCTCCTCGAGATGCCGCCAGACGCGCTCGACGAAGGCCTTGCGCCCGACCTCCTTGCGCGACGTCCCCTCGCGGAGGAGCTGCCTCTCGACGACGTTCTGCGTCGAGATGCCGGCGTGGTCGTAGCCGGGCTGCCAGAGCGTGTCGAAGCCGCGCATGC
>JAICGP010000041.1 GCA_025923055.1 Thermoleophilia bacterium | reverse complement strand
GGCTGAGCCGCGCGCCCGCGCGGGCGCAGCGCGCGCTGGACGAGCCACCAGGCGACGATCGCGTAGACGTAGCCGACGAGCGCGTCGACGACGTAATGCTCGCCGGCGTCGACGATGGAGAAGAGCACGCCGAGGACGATGGCGGCCTGGGCGACGACGACCCAGCGCGGCAGGCCGTGGCGCAGCGCGACGAGGAGCCCGATCACCGGCCACGCGGCGTGGAGCGACGGGATCGCGGCGACGGTGTTGTAGCTCGGGCTGTGGAACTGGTCGGCGATCGGCGTCAGCCCCATGTCGTAGAGGGCCTGCTTGATCACGTCGTGTACGGGCGGGACGAGCCCGGCGTCGGCGGCGAGCCAGGGCGGCGCGGTCGGCGCGAGGACGAACGTGATCTCGCCGAGGATGGTGACGACGAGGATGCCGAAGAAGAGGTCGACGAAGCCGCGCCGCTCCCAGAGCGCCCAGATCATGAAGGCGAGCGCGACGGGAGCGAGGAAGTGCGAGACGTAGAAGAGCGCCGAGACGACCTCGAGGAGGCCGGTCGTGCCGCCGTAGAGGTGCTCCTGGAGCCAGACGGTCGGCAGCGTGCCGCCGAAGAGCGCGCGCTCCGCCTCGATCTGCGGCGTGTAGTGGACGGCGAAGCCGAAGGACTGGACGGCGCTCGCCGAGAGGAGGTACCCGAGCGCACCGACGAACACGGGGACCCAGTCGCGCAGGAAGCGGCCGCCCCGGTTGAGGAAGAGCGCCACGCCGAGCAGGACGAGGAGTACCTGCGCGAGTGTCGGGAGAGCGCCGCTCGCCAGCGTGCGCCCGACCACGACGAGCCCGAAGAGGAGGACGAGCCCGGCGACGGCACGGCGGATGCGCAGCGCGCCGGCGGAGCGGCTCTCCGCGGACTCGTCGAGGACGACGACCGCACGGTCGAGCGGGCGGACGAGGACGGCGAACGGCTCGCGGAGAGCGGCGGCGACTTTCTCCACACCCGCGCTATCGGCGCGCTGCGCGGCCGACTTGACGCGCGGCTGTAGCTACCGCTGCGCGATGACGGCGACCTCGATCCGCGCTCCGGAGGGGAGCGCCGCGATCTGCACGGTCGCGCGGGCAGGGTACGGCTCGCTCAGGTGACGGGCGTAGACCTCGTTCATGGCCGGGAAGTCGTCCAGGTCGACGAGGAAGATCGAGGTCATCAGGACGTCGTCCAGGCTCGACCCCGCCTCCTCGAGGATCGCCCTCAGGTTCTTCATCACCTGCTCGGTCTGCTCGACGATGCCGCCCTGGACGACGTGGCCGCCCTCGGGGTCGATGCCGAGCTGGCCGGAGACGAACACGAGGTCTCCGGCGACGATCCCCTGCGAGTAGGGCGCCCCCTGGAACGGCGCCGGGGCGCTCTCCGTCCGCACGGCTTGCTTATTGCTTGCCATCGCTTTATGCCTCCACCCGTTCGATGCCGGCGCCGACGGCGCGCAGGCGCTCGTCGATCCGTTCGTAGCCGCGGTCGATCTGGCCGATGTTCCCGATCGTCGAGCGGCCCTCCGCGCAGAGGCCGGCGATCAGCATCGCCATGCCGGCGCGGATGTCGGGGCTCTCCATCCGCTCCCCGTAGAGCTTGGCCGGCCCGTTGACGACCGCCCGGTGCGGGTCGCAGAGGATGATCCGCGCCCCCATGTTGACGAGCTTGTCCACGAAGAAGAGCCGGTTCTCGAACATCTTCTCGAAGATGAGGACGGTGCCGTGGGCCTGCGTGGCCACGGCGAGCGCGATCGACGTCAGGTCGGCCGGGAAGGCGGGCCAGGGCCCGTCCTCGACCTTGGGGATCTGCGCACCGAGGTCGTCCTGGATCCGGAGCTCCCGGCCGCCCCGGACGCGCACGGACGTCCCGTCCACCTCCCACTCGATGCCGAGGCGCTCGAAGCCGTGCCAGATCCCGACGAGGTGGTCCGGAACGACGTCCTCGATGACGAGGTCGCCCGGCGTGATCGCGCCGAGGCCGACGAAGCTCGCCACCTCGATGTGGTCGGGACAGATGCGCCACTCGCCCCCGCGCAGCCGGTCGACGCCGGTGATGGAGAGGACGTTCGACCCGATGCCGCCGATCTGGGCGCCGAGCGAGACGAGGAAGTGGCACAGGTCCTGCACGTGGGGCTCGCAGGCCGCGTTCACGATCGTCGTCTCCCCGCGGGCGAGCACGGCGGCCATGACCGCGTTCTCGGTGCCCGTCACGGAGGCCTCGTCCAGGAACACGTGGGCGCCGACGAGCTCGTCCGCCCGCATGTGGAAGCGCCGGTTCGCCTGAATCTCGGCGCCGAGGCGCGAGAACGCGTGGATGTGGGTGTCGAGCCGCCTCCGGCCGATCACGTCGCCGCCCGGAGGCGGCACGATCGCCTCGCCCCAGCGGGCGAGCAGCGGGCCGGCGAGCAGGATCGACGCCCGGATCCGGGTGCAGAGCTCCTCGTCGAGCTCGCGCTTCGCGACGTCCTCGGCGTGGATGCGGACGCTGCCGTCGCCGCTCGCGCGGACGTCGACGCCCAGGTCGACGACCAGCTCGAGCATCGTGTCCACGTCCCGGATGGCGGGGACGTTCGTGAGCGTGACCGGCTCGTCCGTGAGGAGCGTCGCGGCGACGATGGGCAGCGCGGCGTTCTTGTTCCCGGCCGCGCGGAGGCGTCCGTTCAGCGGGCGTCCGCCCTCGATGACGAAGGACTCCATCAGCGTGTCGGCGACAAGGGTCTCGGGCACGGAGTCTCGCTCCCGCATCGGACGGGCGGAGCGACCGGGCAGGCTATCCTACTCGCCCCCATGGACGTCACCCGCGAGCGCGCCTGGGAGACGCTCACGCGCTACACGAAGAGCGAGGCGCTGCGGCGGCACGCGCTCGCCGTCGAGGCCTGCGTCGGCTTCTACGCGCGCGAGCAGGGCGCCGACGAGGAGCTCTGGCGCGCCGTCGCGCTCCTCCACGACTTCGACTACGAGATGCACCCGACGCTCGACCGGCATCCGCAGGACGGCGCGCCGATCCTCCGGGAGGAGGGCTGGCCGGCGGAGGTCGTCGAGGCGGTCCTCTCCCACGCCGAGCACCTGAATCTCCCGCGCGACACGCCGCTCAAGCGGACGCTTTTCGCCTGCGACGAGCTGGCCGGCTTCGTCCACGCCTGCGGCCTCGTGCGCCCGGACGGCATCGAGACGCTCGAGCCGAAGTCCGTGAAGAAGAAGCTCAAGCAGCCCTCGTTCGCGGCCGGCGTGCACCGGGACGAGGTCTACGCGGGCGCCGAGCTCCTCGGCCTCGAGCTCGACGACCACATCCGCAACGTCGTCTCGGCCCTGCGCCCGATCGCCCCCGAGCTCGGTCTCCGCTCCGGTTAGGCGGGGGCGCGGCGCCGACCTTGTGTTCCACGTACAAGGTCGCCCAAGGTCGGGTTTCCCGCTCAGGCGTCGCCCAGGCGCGACCGAAGGGACGTCCGGGAGCGACGGGTCCGGGCTCGTGCTCGTGAAACACAAGCTCGCGCGGGGCCCGGCGCTTACGGGGTCGAGCGGAGGCGGGCGCGGAGCGCGGGGGCCAGCGCGACGACGTCGCCCGGGTCGAGCTCGCCGGCCGGGCCCACGGCCGTCAAGCTCCCGAGCGCGACGCCGGAGCGGACGTAGAGGAGGACGATCGCCACCTGCATCTTCGGCGCACGGAAGGTGGCCACGGCGGCGGCCGTGTCGGCGCCCTCGACCTCGAACGGCCGCACGGCGAGCGCGCGGAGCTCGGCCTTCAGCACTCCGGAGGCGAAGACGCGCGCCAGGCGGCGGCTGCCCTTCGCCGTCCCCGCGTAGCGGAGCGTGAACGCCGCCGTGTCCTCGGACTCGAGGATCTGCGTCATCGAGCGGAGATAGAGCACCTCCGAGCTGCCCAGACGCCCGCCGGCGAGATCGAACTCGCGCAGGAAGGAGCGCACGTTCCCGTGTCGCCGGTAACCCTCTCCGGCTACGGTCGGCCCGGGCGGGAGGTCGGCGAGCCGGAGCGTCAGCGGCTTGGGGTCGATCCGCGGTCGCTTGACGCCGGGGAGCGGGACGGGATCCTCCTGGAGCTGTCCGCCGAGGACGCGCTGGATGCGCGAGTCGAGGGTGATGGCCAGGCGCGTCGCGGCCGCTCTCACGTCCCGCCGGTCGGCCCGCACGACGCCCACCGAGCCGACGATGCGCCCCCGGCGAAACGCGACGACCGTGGTGTGCAGCACGAGCCCGAATCCACGCACGGTGCCGCGAATGCCCTCGGCCTCCTCGCCGATGCCGCGCACCGGGAACCCCGAGGCTCCGGTCAGCCGGACGTGGTCGGACACGGTGCCCTCGAACCGCTCGTGGTCGTTCACCTGCTTGTTCAAGAAGCGGGAGGCGTCGACGGCGTCCTGCATGAGCTCGACGGACGAGCCGACGCTGACGACCCCGCGCGTGCGCTTGCCGGACGGCGCCCCCGGCCGCATGTACGTCAGCTCGTAGCCGACCACCCGGCCGGCGCCGCGCAGGCGGCGCGCCGAGTCCTTGGGATCGAGGCTCTGCCGCGCCGCAGCCGCGTTCGAGCTCGAGCCGGAGTCCTCCGGCGCGAGCCGCAGGCCCTGGGCAAGGCCGCCGAGCTCATCCGCGGGCACGACCATGATCGCGAGGTCGGCCTTCGTGACCTCGGCGTCCGGCCGGTCGGCGGCTCGGTTCCCGCCCTGGCCGCAGGAGGCGAGCACGAGTCCGCACAGGAGGAAGGCGGCCCCCCGAAGCGGCGTCATGCACGCCTTATCGGCCGGCCGAGGCCGGCGCTCAAGCCTCGGGCGAGCCCCTTCTCGAAGCCGTCACGCCGTCGACGAGCCGCTCGAGGTCCTCTTCACTCGTCCAGAAGCCGCAGGACGCGCGCACGAGCCCCGTGCCGGGCAGATCGCGTACGACGACGCCCTGCTCGCCCAGGCGGGCGACCAGCTCGGCCGGCTCCTCGGCGCGGAAGGAGACGAGCGTCCCCTGTCCGGCCTCGGACACGACCTCCGCCCCGGCCCCGGCCAGCGCCTCGCGGCAGCGCACGGTCGCCTCGCGCGCGCGCTCGAACCGTTCCTGGCCTGCTTCTTCGGCGAAGGAGAGCGAGGCCAGCAGCCCCGCCACCGACGGGGCCGGCGCCCAGCCGCCCTCGAAGCGCTGCGCCGTCTCGACGAGCTCGTACTCCGGGTGCTTCCAGGACAGGTACGAGGGAAACACGACGCGGCATGCCTCCAGCTGCTGCGGGGCGACGTAGAGGGCGCCCGTCGCAGCCGGCCCGAGGAGCCACTTCTGGGCCGAGACGGTGTAGAAGTCGCAGCCCAGCTCCTCGACGTCGACCGGGATCGCGCCGGCTCCCTGCGCGCCGTCGACGAGGACCGGGATGCCCCGGCCCGAGAGCTCGCGCACCGGCAGCACCGCACCGGTCAGCCACGATACGTGCGAGATCGCGACGAGCTTCGTGCGCGGCGAGAGCTCCGCCTCCAGAGCCGCGAGCGCCTCGGCCGCCGGACGGTCGTGCACGGCCGCCGCACGAATCGTCGCCCCCGACGCGACGAGGCCGCCGAAGAGGCCCGGGTGCTCCGAGTCGGTGGTCACGACCTCGTCGCCGGGCCCGATGCCGAGGCCCGCGAGGGCCACGTTGCAGCCCTCCGTGGTGGACGCCGTGAGTGCAACCGTGTCGGCAGGCGCGCCGATCAGCGCCGCCAGCTTCCCGCGCAGCTCCTCTCGCTGGGCCATCACCCGCTCGAAGTACGCGTGCCTCGCCCGTCCGTCCTCGAGCTCGAGCCGCTCCACCTCCTGCATCGCGACGACCGTGACTCGCGGCAGCGGCCCGAACGTGCCCGCGTTCAGGTACGCGTAGCGGTCGAGCACCGGGATGCCCTTCCGGACGGCTACGAGGTCCATTCGACGACCGCCTCGACCGGGGCGTGGTCGGAGAGGACGCCGCCGCGCACGCGTCTTCGCCCCTCGAGCCACGCCTCGGGGCCCCGGACGAGCTCGAGCCCGCGCACGAGGATCTGGTCGATGCCGTCAATTGGGTCCGAGAAGCCGGGAACGGCGTGGCGGCGGACGTTGAAGTCGCCGCAGAGGACGCAGCGGCCGGCCGAGGCGACGAACGCGGCCGCCCGGGAGATCTCCTCGCCGACGAGCCTGCGGTCGGGGCTGTTCGAGGCATGGAGGTTGGCGAGCAGGAGCGGGCCCGCGGGGGTGTCGACCTCGAGCGTGTGGCACACGCGGCGCTCGTCCGCGCGCAGGAGCCAGTCTCTCGTCGAGAGCCCCCGGTTGATAACGACCCGACGGTGCCGGCGCTGCTCGAAGTGGGGGTTCACGAGGATCGCGTTCGCCTGCCCGGTGAGGCTGGCTCTGAAGCGGCGCGGGTCGGTCGCCGTCACCCGGCGCGCGAGCGGCCCCAGGCGCGCGGGCATCGTCATCGCCCAGGCGCAGCCCATGCCGCTCCAGCCCGCGAGCCGCCGCACCGCCCACATGGGGACCTCCTGCAGGGCGACGACGTCCGGCGCGTCGGCGGTCACAAGCCGCACCATCGGCTCGAGGTGCAGGCGGTCCGACTCGGGGTGCGTCCTCCCGTGGTAGAGGTTCCAGCTGCGAACGAGGAGCCGCACTCCCCGGTTAGTCTAGGAAGGTGGGACGGCGCTTCGTCGACCTCGTCGAGCGCCAGCTCGAGCTCTTCGAGGCGGAGCACGCCGGCCTCGTGCGCGACTGCGATGCGGCTCTCGACGCCTACAACGCAGCTCCGCGCGATGACGCCGAGGAGCGGTACGGGGATTACGTCGACCTCGTCGACGCGGCGCGAGAGGCGCTCGTCGACTACCGCGACACCTACGCGCGCACGCTCGACCAGGACGCGGCCGAGGAGTACGAGCAGGTCTTCAACGGCCTCGCCCGCAAGCGCCTTCCCCGCCTCGCGCTCGAGCTCGACTGAAGGGTTGGAGCGCAGCGGCGAGCGGAGTACGATCAGGCCGCCGTCGTTCCCTCGCATCGGAGGCAGTCATGCGCAGGCTCGTGCTCCTCGCCGCCGTCGTCGCCCTCGCTCTCGCAGCGGCGGGAGGCGCCCAGGCCGGGACGATCCCCGGCCGGTACATCGTCGTCCTCGAAGACGACGCGCGTCCCGGACGCGTCGCCGCGGCGCACGACCGCCTGGGCGCCCGCGTGCTCGCCGTCTACGGCAGCGCGCTCAGGGGCTACGCCGCCAGGCTAAGCGCCGCGGAGCTCGCGGCCGTCCGGGCGGACGACCGCGTCGCGTACGTCGAGCCCGATCGAACGGTGTCGCTCTCAACGACGCAGACGAACCCGCCCTGGGGCCTCGACCGTATCGACCAGCGCTCGCGGCCGCTCAGCGGGACGTTCACGTATTTCGCCACCGGCGCCGGCGTGACCGCCTACGTCATCGACACCGGGGTCCGCTTCTCCCATACGCAGTTCGGCGGGCGCGCCGTCAGCGGGTACGACGCGGTGGACGGAGGCGCGGCCGACGACTGCAACGGTCACGGGACCCACGTCGCGGGAACGGTCGGCGGCTCGACGTACGGCGTGGCGAAGGGCGTTACGCTCGTCGGCGTCCGCGTCCTCAACTGCCGAGGCAGCGGCACGACCTCGGGCGTCATCGCCGGCATCAACTGGGTCACCTCCCATCACCGGCCCGGGCAGCCGGCGGTCGCCAACCTGAGCCTCGGCGGCGGCGCGAGCTCGGCGCTCGACAACGCCGTCCGCAACTCGATCGCCGACGGCGTCTCGTACGCGGTCGCGGCCGGCAACGGCAACTTCCTCGGTATCGCGCAGAACGCCTGCAGCTTCTCGCCCGCCCGGGTCGGCGAGGCGATGACGATCAGCGCCACGGACACGAACGACCGCAAGGCCTCCTGGGCGAACTACGGGAACTGCGTGGACTGGTTCGCTCCGGGCGTCTCGATCACCTCGGCGTGGCACACGAGCACGACCGCGACGCGGACGATCAGCGGGACGTCGATGGCGACGCCGCACACCGCCGGGGTGGCCGCGCTCTACCTCCAGGGCAACCCGGCCGCCTCGCCGGCGGCGGTGCGGAGCAGGCTCTTCGACCTGAGCACGAAGAACGTCGTCACCTCGTCCTCGACGACGAACCGGCACCTGCTCTTCACGAATTTGTAGAGCGCGTGAACGGCGGGCCGGGTGCCTCGCCCGGCCCGCCCGCCGCTCAGTCGGGAAGCAGCGGCACGGAAGGGCCCAGGTCGCGGCCGAGCAACACCGCACGGGTGACGGCGTCGGGCCCGAACCGGTCGCGAATCGCGTCCAGCGCAGCGTCGAGAGCCGCGCAGCTCGGGCAGTCGAACGGCAGCGTCAGCTGGACGAGCGTCCCGTCGTCGAGGTTGGCGACGGCCACGCCGACGAGCGTTAGCCCCCGTGCCTGGATCAGCGGCCCGGCGGCGAGGAGCAACCCTCGGGCGGTGTCCAGGATCGTCCGGGTCTCGGCGGTGGGCGCGGGCAGCGTGTGCGATCGCGTCGCCCGGGAGAAGTCGTCGAAGCGCAGGCGGAGGACGACCGTCCGGCCGACCCGCCCGGCCGCCCGCAGGCGGCGGCAGACCCGCTCGACCAGCCCGATCAGGGTCGCGTCGAGGGCGGCCGCCGACCTCGGCGAGCGGCCGAGCGCGCGCTGCGCCCCCATCGAGCGCCGCCGCCGCCGCGGTCGAACCGGTCGAGGATCGCGGTTGTGGGCGAGGGCGTGGAGGTGCCGGCCCGCGGCCCGGCCGAGCATCCGCACGAGCGCGCTCTCTCCGAGCTCCGCGACCTGTCCGACCGTGGCGATCCCGCAGGCTCGAAGCCTCGCGGCGGTGACCGGCCCGACGCCCCAGAGCCGCTCCACCGCCAGCGGGTGCAGGAAGGAAAGCTCCCGACCGGGAGGCACGACGAGGAGCCCGTCCGGCTTCGCCACGCCGCTCGCCACCTTGGCGAGGAACTTCGTCCGGGCGACTCCGACCGTGATCGGCAGGCCGACCCGCTCGCGTACGTCGCGCCGCAGCCGGACGGCGATCTCCACCGGCGTGCCCGAGAGGCGGCGCAGCCCGCGGACGTCGAGGAACGCCTCGTCGATCGAGAGGCCCTCGACGAGCGGCGTCGCGTCCTCGAAGACGCGGTACATCGCCTTGCTCGCCTCGGCGTAGGCGGCCATCCGCGGCGGCACGACGACGGCGTCGGGGCACAGGCGGCGCGCCTGGGCTCCGCCCATGGCGGTCCGCACGCCGTAGGCCTTGGCCTCGTAGCTCGCGGCGAGGACGACTCCGGCGCCGACGACGACCGGACGCCCGCGCAGCCGGGGGTCGTCGCGCTGCTCGACCGACGCGAAGAACGAGTCCACGTCGGCGTGGAGGACCGTCGCCTCGCCCTGCACGAACATATGTTCGCACAAGGACGCCCCTGCGGTTCGGGCCGGCTCAGCGGTTGACGCGGAAGAAGCCCTGCGGCGCGAGGCCGGCGACCTTGCGCGTCACCGCGTCGACGGAGCGCCCCTCGTCCTCGCGCCCCTCCTTCCGCCGGACTGCCGCGCGAACGACGAAGGCGCCCAGGTAGCGCGCGGGCTCGGGCGGAAAACGGCCTGGAACGCCCCGGTTCAGCCCGCAGCCGGACCACTCGTCCTCGCGGCCGAGAGCGCTCGACGCCAGGATCCTGCCGGCGAGGAGGCTCGGCGCGACGCCGTTCCCAGAGTAGCCGGCGCCGTAGACGATCGGCACGCGCCCGGGCAGGCGGCCGAAGAAGGGCAGCCCGTCCGCAGTCCGGTCGATCGGCCCGCCCCACGCGTCGGTCACCTCGGCGCCCGCCGCGAACGGAACCAGGCGGACGAGGTCCCGCTCCAGGTGCGCGCGTGTCGCGGGCGGCGTCTCGCCGAAGAACGCCTCGTCGACCCGACCGCCGAAGACATGGCGGTGACCGCCCTGGCCGAACGCGATCCGGCCGTCCCGCGTCGTGCGGTAGTAGTGCACCATCAGGCGGCTGTTGGAGATCGCCTCGCCCCCTGTCCAGCCCGCCTTCTCGAGGCGCTCCGGGATCGGCTCGGTGGCGATCATGTCGCTCGAGACGGCGACGATGGCGGGGCGCAGCTCGGGAACGCCGGCGAGCCAGGCGCCCGTCGCGAGCACGACCGCGCCCGCCTGCACCGACCCGCCCGGCGTCCGCACGACCCCCTGCTCGCGGTCGAGCTCGACGAGCGGCGAGCGTTCGTGGATCCCGATTCCGCGATCGCGGGCGACCCGCCGGAGGCCGCGCGCGAGGAGCGCCGGCTGCACGGTTGCGGCGCCCGCCTCGAAGACGGCGCCGAGATGAGCGGGCGAGCCGGCACGGCGCTGCACCTCGTCCGCGGAGAGGACCGCGAAGGGCCGCTCGCCGGCGCGCACTGCGGCGGCCAGCGCGCCCTCCCACGAGCCGAGCTGCGCCGGCGACGTCGCCGTCCAGAGCCAGCCCGAGGAGCGGAAGTGCGCGTCGACGCCCTCGCGCTCGCAGAAGCGGCCGAGCTCGGCGACGGCGTCCGCGGACGCGCGAACGAGGCGGACGGCCTCCTCCTCCCCGAGCCGCTTCACGAGCGTCTCGATCTTCGGCCACCAGGAGAGCGCGAAGCCGCCGTTGCGTCCGGAGGGGCCGCGGCCGCACACGTCGGCCTCGACGAGGACGACGGATGCGTCCGGCTCGAGCTCCTTCAGCCGGAGGGCCGTCCAGAGCCCGGTGTAGCCCCCGCCGACGACGCACACGTCCGCACGGGCCGGCCCGCGCAGCTCGGGAGACGCGGCACCGTCCTCGGCCGCGAGCGCCTCGCGCAGCCAGAGCGAGCGAGGTGGCACGGTAGGAGAGCCTAGACGACGGTCTCGGGCTGGGCGCCGCGCGAGGCGACCGCGACGGGGCCGGCGAGCGGCAGGCGGACGCGGAACGTCGTGCCGTCGCCCTCCGCACTCGTGAAGCAGATCTCGCCGCCGTGCGCCTCGACGATCGCCCGGGCGATCGTGAGGCCGAGACCCGTGCCGTCGATCGCCCGCTCGTGGGCGCTCGAGGCACGGAAGAAGCGGTCGAAGAGCCGCCGCTGCTCGGCCGCGGGCACGCCGATGCCCGTGTCCGAGACAGCCACGAGGGCGTCCTCCTCCCGGCGCGCGACGGCGACGACCACGCGGCCGCCTGTCGGCGTGAACTTGACCGCGTTGGAGACGAGGTTGTCCAGCAGCTGGCCGAGCCTCGCGCCGTCCCCACGGAGGGTCGGCACCGGCGTCCGGTCGAGCCGCAGCTCGACGCGGCCGGCCTCGGCGGCCGGCCGGAGCGCCTCGACGGACTCCTCCGCCACCGCCGCGAGGTCGACCTCGCCGACGTCGAGCGCCAGCCGGCCGGCCTCGAGCTGCGCGACGAACAGCAGGTCGCTGACGAGGTGGAGGAGGCGGCGGCCGTTGCGGTCGACGACGTCGAGGAAGCGACGGCTCTCGTCGCTCAGCTGCTCGTCCTCGAGGACGAGCTCCAGGTAGCCGGTGATCGAGGTCAGCGGGGTTCGCAGCTCGTGCGACACGAGCGCCACGAACTCGTCCTTCATGCGGTCGAGCTCGCGTAGGCGGTCGTTCTGCTCGACGAGCAGCCGCTGCACCGACTCCGCCTCGGCCCGGGCGGCGCGCTCGCTCGCGTACAGGCCCTCGCGCTCCTCGGCTGCGTCCTCGAGCTCGCGGACGACGCCCGCGAGGCGGACGAGGGCGAGGAGCGGCAGGAGCGCGGCCGCCACGACGATGACGCCGACGCTCTCCACCTCGCCGCCCGCCGCCTCGACCGCGAGGACGGCCGGCGCCGTGACGGCGGCGGAGGCGAGGACCGCCAGCCGGAAGCGCGTCAGCCCCCGCTCGCCCGGCCGCGCGGCGTCGCCGAGGGCGGCCATGGAGGGGTGGAGCGCCGCCGCGCCGGTGCAGAGGTAGCCGGCCAGCCACACGGCGTCGACCCACGAGCCCGCGGCATAGCCGCCGGAGAGCTCGAGGACGGCGAAGGTCGTGTCGGCGGCGATCGTGAGGACGGCTCCCGACGCGAGCAGGGCGAACGCCGGCGAGGGCGGCCCAGGCGCGAAGAGGAGGCGCACGAGGAGCGCGAGGAGGAGCAGGTCGGCCAGCGGGTAGGCGGCGGAGAGAGCGCGCTCCGCGAGCGTGAGGCTCGAGTCGGCGGCGTAGGGCTGCAGGAGGAGGACCCAGACGACGACGCCGGCGGCGACCGTCACGATGGCGGCGTCGAGGAGCGCTGCGTGGGCGCGCGAGCGGTCACGGGCGCGGCCTCGCGCGAGGAGGACGAACCCCGCCCCGAGCGCCGGATAGCCGGCGAGGTAGAGCACGTCGGCGACGGACGGAAACGGGTTGCGCCCGAGCGCCTCGTAGACCTCCCAGATGATCTCGCCCGCCGCCGTGAGCGCACACCCGAGGGCGACGAGCGCCCACGGCAGGACGCGGGCCGGGCGGTAGAGCACGATGCCGGCGACGACGGCGAGCGGGGCGGAGACGGCCACCGCGTCGTAGACGAGGCCGCCCGCCGGCCCGTCGCCGCCGAGCAGGAAGAAGACGGCCACGGCGAGCGTGCCCAGGCCTGCGTAGACGAGGGCGGGGCGGTCGGCGGGCCGCGGGAGCGCCATGGCCCCTTCATCGGCCGCGCCTTCTCTCCCCTTGACGCTCCGGCTACCTGCCGCCGAAGTGGTGGGCGGCGGGCATGGCGCCCCGGACCTCCGCGTCGTTGGCGACGCGGCGGGCGAGAGGTGCCAGCGAGGAGAGCTCGGCGACGAGGACGTTGCGGTTCCGGTCGATCCGCTCGAAGCGGCCGCGGGCGAGCAGGAGCGGCTCCCCGCGCACGAGCGCCCGGTAGCGGTCGTAGACGGGCGGGGGCACGATCAGGTTCACCTGGCCGTGCTCGTCTTCGAGGAGCAGGAACACCACCCCGTTCGCCGTCGCCGGCCGCTGGCGCGCGACGACGAGGCCGGCGATCGCCACCCGTGTCCCGTGCTGCGCCTCCAGGAGGTCGGCGCTGGCGAGCACCTCTCCCGGCAGGTGCGGCCGCAGGAGCTCGAGCGGGTGCAGCCCCACGGAGAGGCTCGTGAGGCGGTAGTCGGCGAGCATCCGCTCCCAGGTCGTCTGCTCGGCGAGCTCCGGAATCTCGCTCGTCGGCTCGAGCGGCAGCGCGAGCTGCCGCTCGGCGCCGCCGCCCCCCGCGCTCACCGAGCGGGGCGCGAGCCCGAGGCGCCAGAGGAGCTGCCGCCGGGGCCAGCCGAAAGAGTCGCAGGCGCCGCTCGCCACGAGCGCCTCCAGCGCGGGGCGGTCGAGCGGCGCGCGCTGCGCGAGGTCGGCGACGCTGCGGAACGGGCCGCTCTCCTCACGCTCCGCCACGAGCGCCGTCGCCGGCTCCTCGCCGAGGCCCTTGACGTAGCCGAGACCGACGCGGACGGCGCCGCGCTCGAGGAGGCACCTCGCCGCGCTCGCGTTCACGTCCGGGGGCAGCACCTCGACGCCGCGGCGCTGTGCGTCGCGCACAAGGCTCGCCGGCGGGTAGAACCCCATCGGCTGGGCGTTCAGGAGCGAGCAGAGGAACTCGCCGGGGTAGTGGTGGCGGAGCCAGGCCGACTGGTAGGCGAGGAGCGCGAAGGCGGCCGCGTGCGACTTCGGAAACCCGAAGGACGCGAAGCCGTTGATCTTCGAGAAGACGAGCTCGGCGGTCTCGCGGTCGGCGCCGTTCGCGAGCGCGCCTTCGAGGAAGCGCTTGTGGTAGGCCTCGATCGCGTCGTGGCTGCGCTTGCGGCTCATCGCCCGCCGCAGCCCCTCTGCCTCCCCCACGCCGAAGCCGGCGAGCGCCATGGCCACGTCGAGGACCTGCTCCTGGAAGATGATGGCGCCGAGCGTGTCGCGGAGCGGCTCGGCGAGCGACGGGTGGTCGTAGGGCGGCTCGTAGCCGGGGTCGCGGCGCAGCCGCTCGCGTCGCTCGATGTACGGGTGCACTGCCTTGCCCTGGATCGGCCCCGGGCGCACGAGCGCCACCTGGACGGTGAGGTCGTCGAGGTTCTCGGGCCGCGTGCGCAGGAGGCTCTGCATCTGGGCGCGGCTCTCGATCTGGAAGAGGCCGACCGTGTCGGCGTCCTGGATCTCCTTGTAGACGCCGGGGTCGTCGAGCGGGATGCGGGAGAGGTCGATCGGCCGGCCGCGCAGGAGCGCGATCTGCTCGACGCACTCCTCGACGGCGGAGAGCATCCCGAGCCCGAGCAGGTCGATCTTCAGGAAGCCCGCGTCGGCGCAGGAGTCCTTGTCCCACTGGCAGTTCTGACGCCCCTCCATCGCGGCCGGCTCGACCGGGACGAGCTCGACGAGCGGGCGCGACGAGATGACCATGCCGCCCGGGTGCTGCGAGAGGTGGCGCGGCAACCCGGCGATCTCGCCGCAGAGCTCGCGGAACGCGCGCCAGCGCGGCGAGGAGAGGCGCCGCTCGGCGCCCGGCAGGAGCTCCATCTCCTCCCCGACCCGGCGCGCGTTCCAGCCGTCGGAGACCCGCGCCAGCCGCTCGAGCTCGGCCTGCGGGAGCCCGAGGGCCTTGCCGACGTCACGGATGGCGCCGCGGGCGCGGTAGGTGGCGAAGCTCGCGACGAGCGCCGAGTGCTCGCGGCCGTAGCGCTCGGTCACGGCGACGATCAGCTTCTCGCGGATGTCGCGCGGGAAGTCGAGGTCGATGTCCGGGACCGACGAGAGCTCGCGGTTCAGGAAGCGGCCGAGCGCGAGGCCGCCCTCCACCGGGTCGACATGCGAGAGCCCCGTCAGGTAGCAGACGATCGAGCCGACCGAGCTGCCTCGCCCGCGCCCCGGCGGGAGCAGGTGGCGAGGAGAGCCGGGGCCGCGCACCTCGGCCGCGACCTCGCGCGCGAGCTCGAGCACCTCCCAGTGGAGGAGGAAGAAGCCCGAGAGGCCGAGCTCGGCGATCAGCGCGAGCTCCTCCCGCAGCCGCTCGTCCGCCCGCGTCCGGAGCGAGCGCGGGACATGCCGGTAGCGCTCCTCGAACGAGCGCCGGCAGGTCCGCGCCAGCTGGACGTCGGCCGGGTCCTCACGGTCGGAGAAGTCGGGGTAGCGGTAGCCGAGCTCGTGCGTGAGGTCGAATGTGAGCCGCTCGGCGAGCGCGCCCGCGGCGCGAACGGCGGCGCGGTCGTCGGGGAAGTGCGCGGCGACCTCCTCGGGCGGCCGGAGGACGCTCGTGTCGTTCCCGCGCCGCTCCGGCTCGCAGCCCTCGAGCGAGGTGCGGTTGCGAACTGCGACGAGAACGTCCTGGAGCCGCGTGCGGCGGGGGTGGTGGGCGTGGACGTCCCCGGTGACCACGGCGGGCACGCGGAGCGTCTCGGCGAGCGCGCGCAGCGCCGCGTTGCGGCGCGCGTCGCCCCGCAGGTAGGGGCGCTGGAGCTCGACGAAGAAGCGGTCGCGCCCGAACGCGCGCGCGAGCCGGGCGGCCGCGTTCGGATCACGGACGGCGAGGCCGTGGCGGGCGCAGCCGGAGAGGCAGACGAGCCCCTCGTTCCGCTCGGCGAGCAGGGCCGGGTCGAGGCGTGGGTCGAGGCGCTCGTGGGCGTGCGCGGCGGTGAGGAGGCGGCAGAGGTTCGCGTAGCCGCGCATCGTCTCGACGAGGAGCGTGACGTGGGAGCCGTCGGCGAGCGTCACCTCGGCGCCCGTGATCGCCCGGAGGCCGAGCGCC
>JAICGP010000040.1 GCA_025923055.1 Thermoleophilia bacterium | reverse complement strand
GCGCCGGTGATCACCACGACCTTTCCGTCCAGCCGCCCCATCGCGGCCGGAGCTTACCTATCCGGCCGTGGCCTCCTGGAGGAGGGCGTCGAGCCGCTCGAAGCGGGCGTCCGTGCCCGGCTCCGGCCGCTCGTTCCACCACGCGAGCACGACGTTGGGCCCGTAGCGCTTGTGGGCGACGTAGGAGTTGGCGAGCTCGTCGAAGTCCCAGTAGATCCCGTTCGCGTCCTCCGCGAGCGGCTTCGCCGTCTCCTTGTCGGAGAGGAGCGAGTCGACGGCCTCGTCGTGGCCCGCCTCGACGACGTAGACCGTGAAGGTCCCGTAGCGTCCTTGCTGGCGCGGCGTCGGATCGAGCCCGAGCCCGAGCTGCTCCCAGGCGGCGTCGGGAGTCGCCGTGCCGCGGAGCTGCGTCCCGCCTGAGGCCTGCCGGAACTGGGCGACGAGCTGGCTCGCGCCGATCGGGGCGGCGTCCTCGCCGGTCGGCGTCGTCTCGTCGACCCCCTCGCCGGACGCACCGCACCCGGCCGCGAAGAGGGCGGCGAGGAGCACGACAAGCAGGGCGATGCGCGTCGGTCTCACAACGTCAGAGTACGTTCCCGTTCCGACGCGGCAAGTATCGCGAACGGATGTAAGGGCTTCGTGACCGCGGCTACTCGGTGGAGACGAACACGTTCTTGACCTCCGAGTAGCCGTCGAGCGCCTGCATGCCGAGCTCGCGGCCGAAGCCCGACTGCTTGAAGCCGCCGAACGGGGTGGCGACCCGCACGGAGCTGTTCGAGTTCACGGAGAGGACGCCGGAGTCGAGAGCGCGCGCCAGGCGCAGCGCCCGGGCTCCGTCGCGGGTCCAGATGGAGCCGGAGAGGCCGAACGGCGTGTCGTTCGCGAGCCGCACGGCATCGGCCTCGTCCTCGAAGGGGATGACCGCCGCCACGGGGCCGAAGACCTCCTCGCGCGCGATCCGATCGTCGTTCGTCGCCTCGACGAGCGTGCAGGGGAACCAGAAGCCGGGTCCTTCGGGGGACTCGCCGCGGAAGAGCGGCTCGCCGTCCACGAAGGACGAGACCGTCTCCCGGTGCGCGGCCGAGATGAGCGGGCCCATCTCGGTCGCCTCGTCCCGCGGGTCGCCGACCGCGACGCCCTTCGTCGCCTCGACGAGGAGCTCCAGGAAGCGGTCGTAGGCGGAGCGCTCGACGAAGATGCGCGAGCGGGCGCAGCAGTCCTGGCCGGCGTTGTCGAAGACCGCGTAGGGCGCCGCGGCCGCTGCGCCCTCGAGATCCGCGTCGGCGAAGACGACGTTCGCCGATTTGCCGCCGAGCTCGAGCGTGACCCGCTTGATCGTCCCCGCGGCGCCCTCCATCACGCGGCGGCCCACCTCCGTTGAGCCCGTGAAGCCGATCTTGGCCACGTCCGGATGCTCGACGAGGCGCTGTCCCACGACCGAGCCCTTGCCGGCGACGACGTTGACGACGCCTTCGGGGATGCCGGCCTCGAGCACGAGCTCCCCCAGACGCAGGGCGGAGAGAGGCGTCAGCTCCGCCGGCTTCAGCACGACCGTGTTCCCGCACGCCAGCGCGGGCCCGAGCTTCCAGCTCGCGATGTTGAGCGGGAAGTTCCACGGCACGATCAGGCCGACGGCGCCGAGCGGCTCGCGGAACGTCAGGTCGACGCCGCCCGCGACGGGGATGGTCTCGCCGTGGTGCTTGTCGACGGCGCCCGCGTAGAAATGGAAGACGTCCGCGACCATCCCGACCTCCGCCCGCGCGCCTGAGATCGGCTTGCCGACGTTGCGCGACTCGATGCCCGCCAGCTCCTCGCCGTGCTCCTCGACGAGCGCTGCCAGCCGGCGCAGGAGCCGGGCGCGATCCGCGGGAGCGACGGCGCGCCAGGCGGGGAAGGCGGCCTTCGCGCGCGCGACCGCCTCGTCGGTCTCGGCGACACCCGGCTCGGGCAGCTCGGCGATCGTCTCCTCGGTGGCCGGGTTCGTGACGGCGATCACCGGCGCTCCGCGCGGTAGCGGCGCGACTCGGCGACGAGCGCCTCGAAGAGGGCGGCGTCCTCGCCCGCCTCGGGATGCCAGAGGACGCCGAGCGCGAAGCGGCGGTCCGGGGCCTCGAGCGCCTCGACGGTGCCGTCGTCGGCGCGCGCGCTCTCGCGCAGGCCCTCGCCGATCGTCCCGAAGCCCTGGTGATGGTGGCTCTTCACGGGAGCGTGGTCGCCGACGAGCTCGTGCAGCCTCGTCCCCCCGAGCACCTCGACGTCGTGATCGGCGAAGACGCCGGGGGTGTGCTTGTGGCGGTCGTGGCCGACGACCTCGGGGAGGTGCTGGACGAGGTCGCCGCCGCGCGCGACGTTCAGCACCTGGCTTCCTCGGCACACAGCGAGGACAGGCATGTCGCGGGCCAGCGCGGCCTCGAGGAGGGCGAGCTCGGCGCGGTCGCGCTCGGGGCGGACGCCGTTCGTCTCCGGGTGGGCGTCGGCGCCGTACGTCTCAGGATCCAGGTCGGAGCCGCCCGAGAGGAGCAGGCCGTCGAGGACGTCGAGCGTCTCCTCGAGCCCCTCGAGGCTGGGCGGGACGAGCAGCGGCCGCCCGCCGGCGCGCTCGATCGCCTGCACGTAGGAGAGCGGGATCAGGGCGGCGGGAGCCTCCCACACGCCCCAGCGCGCCTCCTCCGCGTAGCTCGTGATGCCGATGACGGGCCGCACGTCGACGAGCCTACCCGCGCTCGAAGAGGCGCTCACGCTCGTAGCAGGTGACCGCCTCGTCGAAGAGGCGCTGCTCCGTGCGGGCGTAATTGAGGTAGTGGTCGACGACGTCGTCGCCCAGCGCGGCGCGGGCCATCGTCCCTTGCTCGAGCGCGGCGATCGCCTCGCGCAGCGAATCGGGAAACCGCTCCGCGTCCGACTCGTAGGCGTTGCCCTCGAGCGCCGGCGGGAGCTCGAGCTCGTTCTCGATCCCGTACAGCCCGGCCGCGAGCAGCGCGGCGAAGCCGAGGTACGGGTTGACGTCGCCGCCCGGGATGCGGGTCTCGGTGCGCAGCCCTCGGCCGTGGCCGACGATGCGGAAGCCGCACGTGCGGTTGTCGTGGCCCCACGCGAGCGTCGTCGGCGCCCAGCTTCCGGTCGCGAAGCGCTTGTAGGAGTTGATCGTCGGCGCGACGAAGACGGCCAGCTCCCTCAGGCAGGCAATCTGGCCGGCGAGGTAGTGCGTGAAGACGTCGGACTCGTCGGCGAAGGCGTTCTCGCCGTCCCGCCAGAGGCTCGAGTGGACGTGGCAGGAGTTGCCGATCCACCGGTGATCGGGCTTCGCCATGAACGTGATCGAGCAGCCGTTCAGGAACGCGATCTCCTTGGCGCCGTTCTTGTACACCGTGTGGTTGTCGGCCATCCTCACCGCGTCCGCGAAGCGGAAGTTGACCTCCTGCTGGCCGGGCCAGGCCTCGCCCTTCGAGGTCTCCACCCTGATCCCGGCGCCCTGCATGCCGTTGCGGATCTGGCGGATCAGCCGCTCGTCGTACGTCGTCGCCAGGACGTGGTAGTCGAGGATGTAGGGGACGGACGGCGTCAGGTCGCGGTAGTGCTTCGCGTGCGCCTCCTCGTAGGTCTCCTTCAGGAGGTAGAACTCGAGCTCCGAGCCGAACATGGGCGTGTAGCCGAGCTCGGCAGCGCGCTCGACCTGGCGCAGCAGCACCTGCCGTGGCGAGGGCGCGACCGGCGAGCCGTCGTGCCACGCGACGTCGCAGAGGACGAGCGCGGTCGCCTCGAGCCAGGGGATGCGGCGGAGGGTCGACGGGTCGGGCCGCAGGACGAAGTCGCCGTAGCCCTGCTCCCAGCTCGCGATCCCGTATCCGGGGATCGGGTCCATCTCCATGTCGAGCGCGAGCAGGTAGTTGCAGCCCTCGACGCCGTGCTCCGCCACGTGCTCGTCGACGAAGAACTCCGCGTGCAGCCGCTTGCCCAGGAGCCGGCCCTGCATGTCCGTGAAGGCGACGACGACGGTATCGACCGATCCGTCTCGGACTGCGGCCTCGAGCTCCTCCAGGCTGAGCATGGCTGCGAGTCATAGCATGCAGGGATTGCGGCGAGAGAGCCGAACTCTTGACGCCGACATTCGCGGTGGTTTTCAATCGCCGCCTCACATGGCCTGTCTGCGCGTCGTGTTAGGAGGGTCACATGGCTGAACGTCGGCAAGGTTCGATCACCTACCGCGAGGCGGGCGCGGAGTACTTCGACAAGCGGAGGCTCCGCCGCCACGCGGGCGTCTGGTCGCTCTGGGCGCTCGGGGTCGGCGCCGTCATCTCGGGCGACTTCTTCGGCTGGAACTTCGGGCTCGCCTACGGCTTCGGCGGCCTGCTCGTTGCCACGCTGATCATCACGGTCATGTTCTTCGGGCTCTGCTTCTCGATCTCGGAGATGTCGCCGGCGCTGCCGCACACGGGCGGCGCGTACTCGTTCTCGCGCTCGGCGATGGGACCCTGGGGCGGCTTCACGACCGGCGTCGCCGAGACGATCGAGTACGTCGTCACGCCGGCGGTGATCGTGGCCGGGATCGGCTTCTACATGGAGTCGATCTCGGAGGATCTCTTCGGAGGAAGCCCGCCGCTCTGGGCGTGGTGGCTGATCTTCTACGTCGTCTTCGTCGGCCTCAACTACGTCGGCGTCGAGGCGTCGTTCCGCTTCACGATCTTCATCACGTTCGCGTCGCTGGCGATCCTCGCCGTCTTCTTCGTGGGCGCGATCGGCGAGTTCAGCTTCGACGAGTTCGCGATCGGCGACCAGGGCTGGTTCCCCGACGGCGTCCCGGGCGTCTTCTACGCGCTGCCCTTCGCGATCTGGTTCTACCTCGCGATCGAGGAGTTACCCCTCGCCGCCGAGGAATCGCACGACCCGCGGCGCGACATCCCGCGGGGGACGATCTACGGGCTCCTGACCCTCATCGTCACCGCCTTCCTCGTGCTCTTCCTCAACTCGGGCATCGCGCCGGGCTCCGAGGTGCTTTCGGAGTCGGGCGAGCCGCTCAACGACGGCCTCAAGACGATCTTCGGCGAGGGAACGGCGACGTCGCTCCTGGCGCTCATCGCGGTCACCGGCCTCGTCGCCAGCTTCCACACGATCATCTACGCGTACGGGCGCAACATCTTCTCGCTCTCCCGCGCCGGCTACTACCCGCACTTCCTCTCGGTCACCGGCGGAACCCGCAACACGCCGCACGTGGCGCTCGTCGCCGGAGCCGTCGTCGGGTTCGGGCTGACGTTGCTGCTCGACCAGGCGCAGACGAACGAGTGGATCGGCGGGAACCTCGGCGCGGCGCTCCTCTCGATGGCCGTCTTCGGCGCCGTCATCTCGTACTTCATGCAGACGCTCTCGTTCGTGCTCCTGCGGCGGAGGCTGCCGGACATCGAGCGGCCGTACCGCAGCCCCGTGGGCGAGTGGGGAGCGCTGATCGCGGCCGCGATCGCCCTGCTCTCGCTCGTGGCGCTCTTCTGGAACGCGGACTACCGGCCCGGCGTCGTCGCAGTGGCGATCTTCTACGCGATCGCGCTCGCGTACTTCGCGGTCGTCGGCCGGCGCCGGCTTGTCCTCTCGCCGGAAGAGGAGTTCGCCGTCACGCGCGGCCTCCACGGGCATCCGGAGCGGGAGGGCTACGGCGTCACGGAGCGCGAGGAGCTGCGCCCGGGAGCCGTCGCCGCGCCTCCCGAGACGCCTCCGGAGACCACTCCCACGCCCGGCTCCTAGCGCGCGTTCTCAGTCGTCGCCGCCGAGCTCCTCGACGAGGAGCGCGGCGGCGTACGCCCTCCAGGCCACGTCCGGCGTCTGGGCGAGGGCGTGCAGGGCCTCGCTCACGTGCGGCAGCCCCTCGGCCTCCAGGCGGAGCTGGCGCACGCCGTCCTCGAGCGCGAGCTGGCGGTCGACCGAGCGGAGGTCGTCGGCCATCCCCGTGACCGCGCGCCCGTGCAGGTCGAGCCCCCGGGCCGGATCGCCGCCCGTGGAGAGGAGCAGGAGGGCGCGCCGCGCGGCAGCGCGCGCCTCGGCCTCGTCGACGTGGACGTCGCGGCCCGCGACTGAGGCGAGCACGACCAGAGCCGTCGCGAGCTCCTCGGTGCCCTCGTCCTCGGCGAGCGACCGCTCCAGCTTCACGAGCCAGGGCGCAGGGCTCACAGCTCGAGCTCGGTTCCGGCGCCCTCCGCCCGCGCCCGCTCGAGCACGAGGCTCGCGAAGGCGGCGTCGAGCGCCCCGATGCCGAGGTTGCAGCAGAGCACGCGGGCCGGCGAGCCGTCCCGGCCGAGGCCCTCGCCGACGCTGCCGGCGGGCTCCGGCCAGCTCCGGAAGTGGCCGAGCTCGCGGTAGTAGGCGAACTGCCCCACGTCGTCGGCGAGGAAGAGGTCGGCCGCGCGGACGAGCTCCGCCCCGGCGTAGAAGTCGAAATCGATCGGGAGCGCGAGCCAGCGCTCGCCCAGGTGCTCGGGCCGGAGCGCCGAGGGCGGGTCGGCGACGATCGGGCCGGCCGTGACGACGATCTCGGCACCTGCGACCGCCTCCTCCCAGCCCGCCGCGGCCTCGACTCGCTCCCCGAGGCGCTCGATGCGCTCCGGGTGTGGATCCCAGGCGCGGATCCGCGCCTCCGGCTCGAGCGTGCGGAGGAGGCTCGCGTGGAAGCGGCCCTGCTCCCCGCAGCCGAGGATGGCAACGTCCCTCCAGCCGGCGGGGGCGAACGCTCGCACGCAGACGCCGCTCGCGGCGGCCGTGCGCGCCGCCGTGATCTCGGCGCCGTCCAGGATCGCGAGCGGCAGCCCGGTCTCCGGGTCGTTGAGGACGATCAGCCCCGTGATGTAGGGCAGACCCCGCTCCTTGTTGGCGGGATACCCGGCCACCCACTTGAGCGCGACGACGTCCTCGTCGCGCAGGTACGCCGGCATGGCGTGGAGGAAGGAGTCCTGGCGCGGATGCACGCCCGGCTTCGGCGGCAGCTCGACGCGGCCGGCGGCGAGCGAGCGGTACGTGCGCTCGACGAGGTCGAGCTGCTCCGGGATGCCCGGCAGGAGGCGCGCGACGTCCGCGCGGCCGAGGAAGAGGACGGTGCTCACCGGTAGGCCGGCAGCGCCGACTCGGCGAGCTGCTCCACCTGGTCGAGCCGCGGGACCAGCGGGAAGACGATCAGGAGGTCGAGGCCCGCTCCCGCATACTCGGCGATCTCCCCCGCCAGCTTGTCCGCCGGGCCGTGATGGATGAGGTCCTGGGGCTCGCGGTAGAGCCGTCCGTAGTAGCGGACCGCATGGTGCGCTCCCTCCTCGAGGACGGCGACAGGATCGTCGCCGACCGCGGCGTAGGCCAGCCCGGCGATCGGGAAGTCCGGCTTGCCCTCGGCTGCGGCGAGCTCCCGGACCCACGGGACGAGCTCGGCCATGCCGGCCGCGCCCCGCGTCCCGAAGACGAAGCCGTCTCCGACCCGCACCGCCCGCTCGATCGCCTTCGACTGGCCGGCACCGACCCACACCGGGCACGGGTCCTGGAGCGGCGGGGGTCCTGTGACGCCGCGATCGCGGTCCGACGCCCGCGCCTGCTCCCAGACCTCCCGGATGCGCGCGACCTGCCGCTCGAGGCGCTCCGAGCGTCCCTGCGGCGAGGCGCCGAAGACCTCGTAGTCGGCTCCTCCGCCGCCCTGGGCGACCCCGAGGTCGAGCCTTCCTTCCGAGAGGCGGTCGACGACCGCCGCCTGCTTGGCGACGAGCGTCTCGTTCCGGTTCGGGAGCTGGAGGATCGTCGTCGCCAGGCGGGCCCTCTCGGTGACGCCGGCGACGCCCGCCAGCGTGACGAGGGGGTCCCACGAGTCGTACGCCGGCTTGTCGATCGTCGCGAGCGTGTGGAACCCGGCCTCGTCGGCGAGCCGCGCCCAGTCGAGCATGAGCCGGCGGCCGGTCTCGAGCGCCATCGTGTTCGGCAGGCCGATTCCCAGCTGCACGGCCTGGATTCTTGCTCGGCACGCGGTTCGATAGATATGTAAGTTGACTCTTACGTAAGTATCTGCTTAAATAGCGCGCGACATGGAAGCCGCCATGCGAGCGCTCGCCGAGCCGAACCGCCGGCGCATCCTCGAGCTCGTCGCCGGCGCGGAGCGGAGCGCCGGCGAGATCGCGGCCGAGTTCGCGATCACGCGACCGGCCGTCTCCCAGCACCTCGCCGTGCTCCGGCAGGCAGGGCTGGTCGAGGAGCGGCGCGAGGGAACCAGGCGCCTGTACCGAGCACGTCCGGAGGGTTTCGTCCCGCTCCGGGACTTCTTGGAGCGGTTCTGGGACGAGCGGCTCGAACGGCTGCGGCTGGCGGCGGAGCTCGAGGAAGGGAGAAGGCGCAGTGGCAGTTCGTCAGGATGAGGCCGTCGAGCGCGAGGTGCGGGTCGCCGCGCGCCCCGAGACGGTGTTCGCGTTTCTCGTCGACCCGGAGAAGCAGGTTCTCTGGATGGGACGCCGGGCGGAGCTCGATGCCCGGCCGGGAGGGATCTACCGTGTCGAGATCAACGACGAGGCGGTCGCGCGCGGCGAGTTCGTGGAGATCGTGCCGCCGAGCAAGGTCCTCGTGAGCTTCGGCTGGGAGGGACAGGAGGCGGGGCGGGGGGAGCACGGCGTGCCGCCCGGCTCGAGCCGTGTCGAGGTGACGCTCGAGCCCGACGGCGACGGCACGCTCGTCCGCCTTCGCCACTACGACCTGCCGGAGCAGGCGCGTGACATGCACGGCCAGGGCTGGGAGCTCTATCTCGGGCGCCTCGCCATCGCCGCGAGCGGCGGCGACCCGGGGCCGGACCCGAACCAGCCGGCCGACTGAGCGGAAGGAGAAGCAATGCCGACGTTCCTGGACCACCATGCGATGCCCGAGCTCTCCGCCGAGCTGAGGGAGGCCATGGCCGAGCGGATCCGCTCCGGCCGGGCCGACGAGAACGGCGCCAGGGCGGTCAACGTCTACATGGCCGACGGCGAGGCCTATTGCCTCTCGGAGGCGCCGAACGCCGGGGCGGTCGTCAAGGCGCACGAGGCGGCGGGCGTCGCCGTCCGGCGCGAAGACGTCGTCGAGGTCACGGCCCTCGCGTAGCGACATGGCACGGATCGTGTTCGAGCTGGACATCGAGGCGCCGGCGAGCGACGTGGTGGACGCGCTGGACACCGAGGAGGGGATCGCCGGCTGGTGGACGCCGTCCGTCACCTTCCCCGGCGGCGCCGGCTCGACCCTGGCGCCCAGCTTCGCCGCGGCGCCGGCGCCGTTCGAGCTTCGCGTCGACGAGGTGAGCGACCGGCGGGTGAGGTGGGCGTCGATCGGCGACTTCCCTCCTCACTGGGTCGGCACCGAGGTCACCTGGACGCTGACGCCGTCCGACGGCGCCACGCGGGTGCACTTCAGCCACGACGGCTGGGCCGACGACGGCGGCCCGTTCCCGAGCGCGGCGCTGACGTGGGGCCTGCTCGTGCAGAGCCTCAAGCAGTACGTCGAGACCGGTACGGGGACGCCCTTGCCGGGCGCGTGACTCGCGTCCTCTCGACGTAGGCCGAAGTACGGTACGCGGGTGCCGCTCCTCCGGGGCACCCGCGTGCTCGCCTTCGAGAACGGCCTCGCGGGGCCGCTCGCCACGCGGCTGCTCGCCGACCTCGGCGCCGACGTCGTCAAGGTCGAGCGGCCGGAGGGCGGCGACGTCACCCGCGCCTGGGACACGATCGCCGCGGGCCTCTCGAGCGGCTTCGTCTGGATGAACCGCGGCAAGCGGAGCGTCGCCCTCGACGTCAAGGACCCGGACGCGCGGCCGGCCGTCGAGCGGCTCGTGGAGCGGAGCGACGTCGTCCTCGTCAACTACGTCCCCGGCTGGGCCGAGCGCGTCGGCCTGGACGAGCCGGCGGTGCGGTCGCTCCGGCCGGATGCCGTCTACGTGGAGATCTCGGGCTACGGGCCAGACGGGCCGTACGCGGGAAGGAACGCCTACGACCTCGTCATGCAGGGCGAGACCGGCCTGCTCGCCGTCACCGGGAGCCCGGAGGCGCCGGCGCGAGTCGGCGTCTCGGTCTGCGACGTCGGCGCCGGGAGCTATGCCGCCGTGGCGACCCTCGCCGCGCTCGCCCGCCGTGCCGAGACGGGCGAGGGCGCCCGCGTCTCCGTCTCCCTCTTCGACACGATGGTCGACTGGCTCGGCTACTTCCCGCACCTCCTCTGGCACGGCCGCGGCGAGCCCCCGCGGACCGGCATGCGCCACCCGCTCTTCTGCCCCTACGGGCCGTTCCCGGGGGGCGACGGGCGTCTCTTCGGCGTCGCGGTCCTCTCGGCCGACCACTGGCGCGCACTCTGCGAGGACGTGCTCGGCCGGCCCGAGCTCCTCGGGGAGGAGCGCTGGGCGACGAACGAGGGCCGGGTCGCCGTGCGGGACGAGCTCGAGCCGCTCCTCGAGCGGATCTTCGCCGAGCGGCCGGCCACCGAGTGGCTCGAGCGCCTCGAGGCCGCCCGGATCCCCTGCGGCGCCGTCAACGAGGTCGCCGAGGTCGTCGCGCACCCGCAGCTGGCCCACAACGGGCTCGTCGCGCAGGTGAGCTCCCCGGTCGGCCCGATCCCGGTGGTCGGGAGCCCGTTCCTCGTCGACGGGGAGCGCCCCCCGTCAGGCGCCGTGCCCGCCCTCGGCGAGCACACGTCCGAGGTGCTCGCGGAGGTCGGTCTCGGTCAGCCGCAGAGCTCCTCGACGTAGCGCCGCTCCTCCGGGCCGAACCAGGGCGGCGATCCCGCCCTGGCGTTCTCGCGGGCGTGGCCGGGGCTCGAGGTCGCCGGGATGACCGCGGTGACGCGCGGGTCGGAGAGCGCCCACTTGAGGAGCGCCTGCGCCCACGTCTCGACGCCCAGCCGCTCGAGCTCGGCCGGGTCGGGCCCGGGGAGGAGCGCGCCCTCCGCGAGCGGCCGCATCACGATCACGCCGAGCCCGAGCTCCTCGGCGAGCGGCAGGATCTCGCGCTCGACCTCGCGCTCGTGCGGGTTGTACGGGATCTGAACGGCGTCGATCCTCCCCGTTCGCATGACGCGCGCCAGCTCGCCGAAGGCACTCGCGGCGTAGTGGGTGGCGCCGAGCCAGGCGATCCTCCCGCCGTCGCGTTCCTGCTCGAGCCACGGAAGATGGCTCTCCCACGCGACCAGGTTGTGGATCTGCTCCAGGTCCACGGAGCCGCCGTAGAAGTCGAGCTGGCGCGCGAGCTGGGCACGCGCCTCGTCGCTCGAGGCCGTCCAGATCTTCGTCGCGACGAAGACCTCCTCCCGGTAGCCGTCCAGCGCGCGGCCGAGAACCTGCTCGGCACGGCCGTACATCGGCGAGGAGTCGACGAGCCGCGTGCCCGCCTCGAAGGCGCCGGCGACCACGCGGTCGGCCACCTCCTGCTCCGCCTCCGGCAGGTCGAGCGTCAGCCACGTGCCGAGCCCGACGACGGGGACCTCGACGCCGGTGCGCCCCGGTGTCCGTCGCTCCATACTGTCCGCCATGCCCGAGGCGAGGCTACTCGACGCCCCCGAGCTCGCCGCCGAACGCATCCAGGCGCGCGCCGCGGGCGAGAACTTCCCCGTAGCGTCGCTTCTCGCGCCGCGCTGGGCCAGGCCGCACCTCCGTGCGGTCTACGGCTTCGCGCGCCTCGTCGACAACCTCGGCGACGAGGCCGAGGGCGACCGCTCCCTGCTCCTCGACGAGCTCGAGCGCGAGCTCGACGGGCCGCCGCGCACGGAGGTCATGCGGCGACTGCACGACACGATCGCCGCGTGCGGCCTGCCGCGCGAGCCGTTCAGGCGCCTCATCGGGGCGAACCGCATCGACCAGGTGCGAAGCCGCTACGAGACGTGGGACGACGTGCGCGAGTACTGCACCTACTCGGCGGACCCGGTCGGCCGGGTCGTGCTCGGCATCTACGGGCGGGCGGGAGAGCCCGAGCTGGTCGCCATGAGCGACTCCGTCTGCACGGGCCTCCAGCTCGTCAACTTCCTCCAGGACCCGCCGCGCGACCTGGCGCTCGGGCGCGTCTACCTCCCGCAGGAGGACCTGCGCCGCTTCGGCGTCTCCGACGAGGAGCTCGCCGGCCCCCCGACGCCGGAGATCGCCTCGCTGCTGCGCTTCGAAGCCGAGCGGGCGCGCGGGCTGCTCGAGGCAGGGCTGCCGCTTCGGCGCGCGCTCGGGGGCCGCCCGGGGCTCGCCGTCGCCCTCTACGCCCGCGGCGGCCTCGCCGCGCTCGCCACCCTCGAGCGCGCTAACTGGGACGTCTTCACGAGCCGGCCGGCGCCCACGCGCTGGACGTTCGCACGCCTCGCCCTGGGCGAGCTCCTGCGCCGGTGACCACGGACGCCGCGTACGCCGAGGTCGTCCGGATCACGCGGCGCGAGGCGCGCAACTTCGCCTGGGGGATCGCCGTCCTACCCCGGCCGAAGCGGCTCGCGGTCGCCGCGCTCTACGCCTTCGCACGCCGGGTGGACGACCTCGCCGACGACCCCGAGCTGGCGGTCGCGACGAGGCGGGCGGGTCTCGAGGGCTGCCGGGCTGCGGTCGAGGCGCTCCCCGACGCGCCGGGCGGCGACGCCGTCCTCGTCGCGCTCGCCGACGCGACGACCCGGTATCCGATCCCCCGCGACGCGCTCCTCGACCTCGTCTCCGGGGGCCTCCTCGACGCCGAGCAGAGCCGCTACGCGACCTGGGAGGAGCTGCGCGAGTACTGCCGCTGCGTCGCCGCCTCCGTCGGGCGCGCGTGTACGGCCGTCTACGGGCCCAGAGACGCCGGCGCCGCCGAGCCTCTGGCCGAGACGCTCGGTCTCGCGCTCCAGCAGATCAACATCATGCGCGACGTCGCCGAGGACTGGCGCCTCGGGCGCGTCTACCTCCCGCTGGAGGAACGGGAGCGCTTCGGCGTCTCCGAGGCGGATATCGCTGCCGGCCGGGTCGGGCCCGAGTGGCGCGCCCTCATGGAGCACCAGGCCGAGCGCGCGGAAGCCCTTCTCCGCGAGGGTCTCGGGCTCCTGCCGCTGCTCGACCGCCGCAGTGCCCTCTGCGTGCGCGCGTTCGCAGGGATCTACCGCGGGCTGCTCGTCCAGATGCGCGGCCGCGGCTACGACGTGTTCACCCGGCGGCCGCAGCTGTCCGCGGCCGCCAAGCTGCGGGCGGTGGCCGCCCTGTGACGGCGGTCGTGGTCGGCGGCGGCCTGGCCGGGCTCGCCGCGGCGCTCGAGCTCCAGGACGCCGGCCACGACGTGACTCTCCTCGAAGCGCGTCCGACGCTCGGCGGCGCCGTGCAGACGCTTCCCGAGCGTGAGGGCGACCCGGACCCGCCGCCGGACAACGGCCAGCACATCGCGCTGGGCTGCTGCACGGAGTATCTCGCCTTCCTCGAGCGAATCGGCAGCGCCGGCTCGGTGCGCCGGCAGCGGCTCGACCTCCCCGTGATCGGCGAGAACGGCCGCGTGGGGCGCATCCGCCCGGGCGCGCTCGCCCTCCTCCGCTACCGGCACCTGCCGGCATTCGACCGGGTCGCGATCGCGCGGGTCGCGCGGCGCCTCCGCCGTCTCGTCCCCGAGGAGCACGACGGCGAGACGTTCGCCGGGCTCCTGCGGCGGCTCGGCCAGTCGCAGCCGGCGATCGACCGCTTCTGGGACGTCTTCATGCGGCCGGCGCTCAACCTGCGGAGCGAGGAGGTGAGCGCCGCGCCCGCGCTCTTCACGGTGCAGACTGCGCTCCTCGCCGAGCGGTCGGCGAGCGACCTCGTCCTGCCGGTCGCGCCGCTCGCCGAGGTCCACGGCGAGGCCGCGGGCCGCAAGCTCGCCGAGGGCGGGGCGGAGGTGCGGACCGGAGCGCGCGCCGTGGGGCTGGAGGACGGCGCCGTGCTGCTCGCCGGCGGCGGTCGGGTTCCCGCCGACCTCGTCGTCGTCGCCGTCCCACCGGGTGAGAGCGCGCGGCTGCTCGGGGAGCCCGATCCCGGTCTCGAGGAGTCGCCGATCGTCAGCGTCCACCTCCTCTTCGACCGCCCGCTCCTGCGCTTCGAGCTGGCGGCGCTGCTCGGGAGCCACGCGCACTGGGTCTTCGACCGCGGGCGGCTCACCGGCACCGAGCCAAAGCGGGGGCAGTACCTCACCGTCGTCTCGAGCGGCGTGCCGGAGCTGATGGAGGTGCGCGGCCGCGAGCTCGTCGAGCTCCTCGTCGGCGAGCTCAGGCAGCGCCTCGGGCCCGCAGAGCTGCGCTGGTCGCGCGTCAGCCGCGAGCCGGCTGCGACGTTCGCAGCGAGGCCGGGGACGCTCCCCCGCCGCGCGGGCGTGTTGACGGGTCGCCCGCGAGTCGCCCGGGCCGGCGCGTGGACCGACACCGGCTGGCCGGCGACGATGGAGAGCGCGGTCGTCAGCGGCCGCGTCGCGGCCCGCCGCCTCATGACAGACTGACTCTCCGTGAGCGTCACGAGAGAGCCTCAGACCACCGTCCTCGGCGATCGGCTCGAGCGCACGCTCGACGCGGCGGTCGCGCGCCTGCTCTCGCTGCAGCGGCCGGACGGCTGGTGGGTCGGCGAGCTCGAGTCCAACGTGACGATGACGGCTCAGCACCTGCTCCTGCTCGAGTTCCTGGGCCTGCGCGACGAGGAGACCACGCGCCGCTGCGCGAACGAGCTTCTCGCCCGGCAGCGGCCGGACGGCCTCTGGGGGATCTACTGGGGCGGCGAGCCGGATCTCGCTGCGACGCTCGAGTCGTACGCCGCGCTCCGGCTGGCCGGGCTCGACGCCGGCGACGAGCGCCTCGCCGCGGCGCGGCGCTTCTGCGAGGAGCGCGGCGGCATCGGCGGCGCCCGGGTCTTCACGCGCATCTGGCTCGCCCTCTTCGGCCTCTGGCCGTGGGAGGAGATCCCCCAGCTGCCGCCGGAGCTCGTGCTCCTGCGGTCGTGGCTGCCCCTCTCCGTGTACGACTTCGCGTGCTGGGCCCGCCAGACGGTCGTCCCGCTCACGGTGGTCATGCACTACCGGCCGGTCCGCAACCTCCCGCCCGAGCGGGCCTGCCACGAGCTCAACCTCGGCCCGGCGCCCCGGAAGGCCACGTGGGGCCTCGTGTCGGACCGGGCGCTCGCCTGGTACGCCGGCCAGCCGTTCCAGCCGGGCCGGGAGCGCGCGCTCGCGGTCGCCGAGCGCTGGATCCTCGAGCGGCAGGAGCTCGACGGCTCGTGGGGCGGCATCCAGCCGCCCTGGGTGTGGTCGTTGATCGCGCTCGCCTGCCGCGGGCACGGGCCCGACTCGCCCTACTTCCAGCGGGGCCTGGCCGGCTGGAAGCGCTTCCTCGTCGACGACGGAGACCGCCTGCGGCCCGAGGCCTGCCAGTCGCCCGTCTGGGACACGGGGCTGGCCGTGCTCGCGCTACGGGCCGCCGGCGTGCCGCGCGACGAGCCGGCGCTCCAGGCCGCCGCCGAACGCCTGATCGCCGAGGAGCTCAGCCAGCGCGGCGACTGGGCCGTCCGCCGCCCGGGTGTGGAGCCGGGCGGGTGGGCTTTCGAGTACGACAACGACCTCTACCCCGACATCGACGACGCGGCCATCGTCGCGCTCGCGCTCGCGGAGCTGGGAACGGGGCTCCCCGCGATCGAGCGGGCGACGCGCTGGATGGCGGCGCTCCAGTGCACGAACGGCGGCTGGGGCGCGTTCGACGTCGACAACGACGCCGAGTGGCTCTATCGGATCCCGTTCTGCGACTTCGGCGCCGTCACGGATCCGCCCTCGCCGGACGTCGCCGCCCACGTGGTGGAGCTGCTCGCCCAGGTCCCCGGCCACGAGGCCGAGGTCAACCGCGGGGTCGACTACCTGCTCCGCGAGCAGGAGGAGGACGGGTCGTGGTTCGGCCGCTGGGGCGTCAACTACGTCTACGGGATCGGCGCCGTGCTCCCCGCGCTCGAGGCGGCCGGCTTCCAGCCGGACCACCCCGCCATCCGCCGCGCCGTCGCCTGGCTGGAGGCCCACCAGCGGGAGGACGGCGGCTTCGGCGAGGACTGCCGCTCCTACGACCTCGGAGAGGACGGTCGAGCGTGGCGGGGCAAGGGCGAGGCGACGCCCTCGCAGACGGCGTGGGCGCTGCTCGGCCTCGTCGCGGCGGACGAAGCGGGCTCGGAGTGCGCGCG
>JAICGP010000039.1 GCA_025923055.1 Thermoleophilia bacterium | reverse complement strand
CGAGGCGGCCGAGCACTTCTGCCCCTGGTACTCGAACGAGCCGCGCAGGATCGCGGTCGCGACGCGGTCGGCGTCGGCGGTCGGATGGGCGACGATGAAGTCCTTGCCGCCCGTCTCGCCGACGATGCGCGGGTAGCTCCGATACTGGGCGATGTTCGCCCCGATGTCGCGCCACATGCCCTGGAAGACCGCCGTGGAGCCGGTGAAGTGGACGCCGGCGAGGTCGGGGCTCGCGAGCGCGGCGTCGCCGATCTCCTTCCCCGAGCCGAAGACGAGGTTGATGACCCCGTCTGGCAGGCCGGCCTCCTGGAAGATGCGCATCGTGTAGTAGGCCGAGAGCATCGCCGTCGACGCCGGCTTCCAGATGACCGTGTTGCCCATCAGGGCCGGGGAGGCGGAGAGGTTGCCGCCGATGGCGGTGAAGTTGAACGGCGAGACGGCGAGGACGAAGCCCTCGAGCGGCCGGTACTCCATGCGGTTCCAGCTGCCCGGCCCGGAGAAGGGCTGCTCCTCGTAGATCCGCGTCATGAACCACGGGTTGAAGCGCCAGAAGTCGATCAGCTCGCAGGCGGCGTCGATCTCGGCCTGGTGGGCGGTCTTCGACTGGCCCAGCATGGTGGCGGCGTTGAGCGTGTCGCGCCAGGGGCCCGCGAGGAGCTCCGCGGCTCGGAGGAAGACCGCGGCACGCTCCTCCCAGGGAACCCGGTGCCAGTCCTCCCACGCGTCGGCCGCCGCCGCGACGGCGCGCTCCACCTCCGCCGCACCGCCCTGGTGGACGTCCGCGAGGACGTGGTCCTTGTCGTGCGGCATCACCGCCTCGCGGAGGTTGCCGGTCTCGACGTCCTCGCCGCCGATCACGCACGGGATCTCGGGACGCTCGCCCTTCATCTGCTCGAGGCGGAGCTGGAGGCTCGCGCGCTCGGGCGAGCCCGGGGCGTAGTCGCGCACCGGCTCGTTGGCGGGCGGCGGAACGCGGAAGATCCCGGGAGCGCTCATGCCGAGGGCATTCTATTGCCGTGGACGTGGTGGCGTACGACGTTCCCGGCTGGGGCGTAGGCGAGCTGTATCTCGCCGGCGAGCGGCTCCTCTACCACGAGCTCCCGAGGGCCGGCGCCCCGCCCGAGCAGGCCGTCGAGCACCCCCTGGCGGAGCGGATGCTGCGGTACTTCCGCGGCGAGCCCGTCGGCTTCGACGACGTCCAGCTCGACCTCGGGTGGATGACGCCGTTCCAGCTGGCGGTCGCGGAGGCGCTCCGCGCCGTGCCGCGCGGCGAGGTCGTCACGTACGGCGAGCTCGCCGCGCTGGCCGGCCGGCCGAACGCCCAGCGCGCCGCGGGCACGTTCTGCGCCGGCAACCGCTTCCCGCTCGTCCTGCCCTGCCACCGGGTCGTCTCGGCCGCCGGGCCGGGCACGTACGGCTCGCTCGGCGTCGACTACAAGCGCCGCCTCCTCGCTCTCGAAGGAGTCGGCCTGTGAGCCTCTCCGAGGACGTCCGCGGCGAGCTCGCCGCCATCGAGCCGCGGAAGCCGTGCTGCCGGCTGGCCGAGCTCTCGGCGCTCGTGCGCGGCGCGGGCAGCGTGCACCTGCGCGGCGGCGGGCGCATCGGGGTTCACGTCGAGGTGGCGACCGGCGCCGTCGCCCGGCGCGCCTTCTCGCTCCTGCGCTCCTACGGCGTCCCCTGCGAGATCAGGACGTACCGGCGGCGGGCGTTCGAGCGCTCGACGCGCTTCCAGCTCCACCTCGGGGACGACCCGCGCGCCCTGCAGGCGCTCAACGAGGCGGGCGTGCTCGACGCGAGCCTGGCTCCCGCCGCGCGGCCGCCCCGCCGGGTCGTCGCCCGCGCCTGTTGCCGCGCCGCCTACCTGCGCGGCGCCTTCCTCGCCGCGGGCTCGGCGAGCGGGCCGCGAAACGCCCACCTGGAGCTGCGGACGGCTGACGCCGAGAGCGCGCTGTTCCTCGCGGAGCTGGCCGCGACGGCGGGATTCGCGCTCGGCGTCTACGAGCGGAGCGGCCACGCGGTGGCGTACGCGAAGGGCGTCGAGGCGATCGCGGAGCTGCTCGCCTTCCTCGGCGCGCACGGCGCGGCGCTCCGGCTCGGGGAGGAGGCCGTCGTGGCGGCGACCCGCGCTCGGGCGAATCGCCTCGCCAACGCCGACCACGCGAACATCGTCCGCACGAGCCGCGCCGCCGAGGGCCAGCTCCGGGCGGTCCGGCGGCTCGAGCGCGAGGGCCGACTCGAGCAGCTCGCCCCGGAGCTGAGGGAGATCGCGCGCCTCCGGGCGCGCCACCCGACGCTCTCGCTCCGCGAGCTCGCCGGCCGCTGCTCGCCCCCGGCGACCAAGGCGGCCGTCCAGCGGCGGCTGGCACGGATCCGGCGGCTGGCCGAGCTCTAACCCGGCCGGGAGCCTGGTCGGGGCGCCCGAGCGTCGTCTGCTCGAAGTGCGGGACGAGCGCCCGTCCCCCCACAGATGAAACACGAATCCGGAGCCCCTGACTCCGGTCCAGGAGCCGATGCCGAAGCCGTCGAGGTCGGGGCGTTCGCCCGACTCGGGAAGGTCGACGGTCACCGCCGGGTCGGGGAACCACAACCGGCGAGCAGGAGCCCGAGCCCGGCGATCGCGGGAAGGCGGTGCACGGAGCGGACGGTAGGAAGCACGGCGGCGCGCCCATCGAGCAGGCCCTGAACCGCTGCCGGGGTGAGAGCGGGCCGGAGGGGAAGCTCCGAGGACGACCTCCCCCTCCTGCTTGAACCACGCTCCGGACCGTGACGCCGGACGGGGTCTGAATCCGACGCCCGACGAGCGTAGACCCGCTCTCCGGCCGAGCCTAGTCGGGCGGACGGATCCGTGCAAGGAGAAGCGACCAGAATTTTCCACGAAGCGGCGCCGGTTAGAATCGCCGCGCCCCGGAAACGAGGTCTGGAGGTCGCATGAGCGTACGCGTGGGTATCAACGGCTTCGGCAGGATCGGGCGCAACTTCTTCCGGGCGGCGAGGAAGCAGCGCGCCGATCTCGACATCGTCGCCGTCAACGATCTCGGCGACGCGAAGACGATGGCCCACCTGCTCAAGTACGACTCGGTCCTCGGCCCGCTGGGCGCCGAGGTGGAGCCGGTCGAGGCCGGTATCCGCGTCGACGGCGACGAGCTGAAGCTCCTGAACGAGAAGGATCCGGCCGCGCTCCCCTGGGAGGAGCTCGGGGTGGACGTCGTCCTCGAGTCGACCGGCCTCTTCACGAAGCGCGAGGGCGCCCAGGCGCACCTCGACGCCGGTGCCGGGAAGGTCGTGATCTCCGCGCCGGCCACCGACCCGGACGTGACCATCGTGCTGGGCGTGAACGACGACGCCTACGACCCCGAGCAGCATCGGATCGTCTCGAACGCCTCCTGCACGACCAACTGCGTCGCGCCGCTCGCCAAGGTTCTCCACGACGCGTGGGGGATCGAGTCCGGGTTCATGACGACGATCCACGCGTACACGAACGACCAGCGGATCCTCGACCTCCCCCACAAGGACCTCCGCCGCGCTCGGGCCGCGGCCATCAACCTCATCCCGACCTCGACGGGCGCCGCCCGGGCGATCGGCCTCGTCATCCCCGATCTGAAGGGGAAGGTGGACGGCGTCGCGGTGCGCGCACCGGTCCCGGACGGGTCGGTCGTCGACCTCGTCGTGCGCGTCGGCAGCGAGGTGACGGCGGACGACGTGAACGCCCGGTTCCGCGACGCGGCCGAGAGCGGCCCGCTCGCCGGCATCCTCCAGTACTCGGAGGAGCCGCTCGTCTCCACCGACGTGGTCGGCAACTCCTTCTCGTCGGTCTTCGACAGCGACCTGACGATGGCGCACGGCAACACCGTCAAGGTCTTCGGCTGGTACGACAACGAGTGGGGCTACAGCTGCCGGCTCGTCGATCTCGCCCAGCGGCTGTAGGGGACCGGTGCATCGCCCGCGGAGCGTCCGCGACGCCGAGGTCGAGGGGAAGCGTGTCCTCGTCCGGGTCGACTTCAACGTCCCGCTCGAGGACGGGCGGGTGGCCGACGACACGCGGATCCGGGCGGCGCTTCCGACGATCGAGCTCCTGCTGGAGCGCGGGGCCGCCGAGGTCGTTCTCATGTCGCACCTGGGGCGTCCCAAGGGCCCCGACCCGGCCCTCTCCATGGAGCCCGTCAGAGCCCGGCTCGGCGAGCTGCTTCCGAACGAGCGCGTCCGGCTCCTCGAGAACACACGCTTCGATCCCCGTGAGACGGCGAACGACCCGGAGTACGCGCGTGAGCTCGCTGCTAACGGCGACGTGTACGTGAACGACGCCTTCGGCTCCGCGCACCGGGCTCACGCCTCGACGGAGGGAGCCGCGCAGCTCCTGCCCGCGTACGCGGGGCTCCTGCTCGAGCGCGAGCTCGGGGAGCTCGGTTCACTCCTCGAGGATCCCGAGCGGCCGTTCGTCGCCGTGCTGGGCGGTGCGAAGGTGGCGGACAAGATCGGCGTGCTCGAGTCGCTCGGCGGCAAGGCCGACGCCGTCCTGATCGGCGGGAAGATGGCGGAGGAGGTCGACCGCGACGACGGCTACGAGCTGCCGCAGGACGTCGTGGCGGCCTCCGAGTTCGCGGAGGACGCCGAGGCGCGCGTCGTCGCCTGGGACGCCGTACCCGACGGCTGGCTCGCGCTCGACGTCGGTCCTGCGACGAGCGAGCGCTACGCGGAGCGCATCCGGGACGCCCGCACCGTCTTCTGGAACGGCCCCATGGGCGTCTTCGAATGGCCGCGCTTCGCGGCCGGGACGCGAGCCGTGGCCGAGGCTGTCGCGGCCGCCGACGGACGGACGGTCGTCGGCGGGGGCGACTCCGTCCGGGCCGTGGAGGAGCTGGGTCTCGCTGACCGCATCGACTGGATCTCCACAGGCGGCGGCGCCTCCCTCGAGCTGCTCGAGGGCAAGGATCTCCCCGGCGTCGTCGCGATCCCGGAGGCCTAGTGCCCCTCCAGGCAATAGACGCCGGCCCCTGCCCCGCGACTACGCGGCGCCGGAGGCCGCCCTCGGCCTTGCCAAGGCGTCCAGCCTCGGCCGCAGTCGAGCGCGACCCCCAGCTTGGTGCTCGCGGGGCAGGAACGGGGCAGCATTACCTGAAGGAGCACTAGATGCTGATCGCCGGCAACTGGAAGATGTTCAAGGGGCCGGCGGAGACGCTCGCGTTCTGCCGCGAGTTCCCTCCGCCGGACGGGGTCGACGTGGTCGTCTGCCCCCCGTACGCGTCCCTGCGCGAGGCAATGGCGACCGGCCTGACCGTGTACGCCCAGAACGTCCACTGGGAACGCGAGGGCGCCTTCACGGGCGAGGTCTCCGCGGAGATGCTGCTCGAGCTCGGCGTCGCAGGCTCGCTGGTCGGCCACTCGGAGCGGCGCCAGCACTTCGGCGAGACCGACGAGACGGCGGCGTGGCGGGCGGAGCGCGCGCTCGAGGCAGGTCTGGCGGTCATCGCGTGCGTCGGCGAGCTCGAGAACGAGCGGGAGCGCGGCGAGACGGAAGCCGTCCTGCGACGCCAGGTCTCCCCGCTGCCCCGCCACGAGCGGCTCGTCGTCGCGTACGAGCCCGTCTGGGCGATAGGCACAGGAAAGACGGCCACGCCGGCGATGGCCCAGGAGGCACATGCGCTGATCAAGTCGCTCCTCGCCGTGCCGGTCCTCTACGGAGGCTCCGTGAAGCCCGAGAACGCCGGGGAGCTCCTCGCCCAGCCGGACGTCGACGGTGCGCTCGTCGGCGGCGCCTCCCTCGACGTCGAGTCGTTCACCGCGATTTGCCAGACCGCCGCCCGCCTCTCCCGGTCGTAGCGCTCGTCGTGCTCGACGGCTGGGGCTGTGCGCCCCCGGGCCCTGGGAACGCGGTCGAGCTCGCCGAGACGCCGGTCTTCGACTCGCTCTGGAGGCGCTATCCCCACACGACCCTGCGGACCTCCGGCGAGGACGTCGGCCTCCCGCCCGGGCAGATGGGCAACTCGGAGGTCGGGCACCTGACGATCGGCGCCGGGCGGGTCGTCTTCCAGGACCTCATGCGCGTGAACCGCGCAATCGAGAGCGGCGACTTCTACGAGAACGAGGCGCTCGTCGGCGCCTTCCGGCGCGCGAAGCGGCGCGGCGGCGACGTGCACCTGCTCGGCCTGGTCTCCTACGGCGGCGTCCACTCCCACATCGACCACCTGCGGGCGCTGCTCGCGCTCGCGCGCCGTGAGGGGATCAGTGAGCGCACGTACGTCCACGCCTTCACCGACGGACGCGACGTCTCGCCGCACGCCGCCCGCGACGACCTCGCCGAGCTCGTCGCCGAGGGCGTCCGCATCGTCACCGTCTGCGGGCGCTACTACGCGATGGACCGGGACCAGCGGTGGGAGCGCACCGAGCGGGCGCTCGTCGCGGTCGTGGACGGAGTGGGGGTCGAGGCGACCGACCCCGTCGCGGCGATCGAGGCCTCGTACGCGCGGGGCGTCACCGACGAGTTCGTCGAGCCCACCGTCCTCCCGGGCCCCCGGCTCGGGCGCCACGACGCGGCGATCATCTTCAACTTCCGCCCCGACCGCGCGCGGCAGCTGACCGAGAAGCTGCTCGCGGCGGCCTTCGATGTCACGACGATGACGCGCTACCGGGCGGACTTCGACTGCCCGGTCGCGTTCGAGGAGCAGGACGTGAGCGACACGATGGCCGAGGTGCTCGCCGAGCGGGGCGTCCGCCAGCTCCACGTCGCCGAGACGGAGAAGTACGCGCACGTCACGTACTTCTTCAACGGCGGGCGGGAGCGGGAGTGGCCGGGGGAGACCCGCATCCTCGTGCCCTCGCCGCGCGACGTCGCGACGTACGACCAGAAGCCCGAGATGTCCGCTGCCGAGGTCGCCGAGCGCTTCGCCGCCGAGGTGGGTGAAGGCTACCGCTTCGGGATCGTCAACTTCGCGAACCCCGACATGGTGGGGCACACGGGGGTCATCCCGGCCGTCGTGGCGGCGGTCGAGACCACGGACGAGGCGCTCGGGCGCGTCGTCGCGGCCGTCGAGGCGCTCGGCGGCGCCTGTCTCGTGACCGCCGACCACGGCAACGCCGAGCAGCTGCTCGAGCCCGACGGCGAGAGCCCGCACACCGCCCACACCCTTAACCCGGTCCCGCTCGTTGTGACTCTGGAGGATGCGGCTCTTGAGGACGACGGAGCGCTTGCCGACCTAATACCGACGTGTCTGTGGCTTCTGGGACTCCCTCCGGCGGAGGGGATGACCGGCAGGAACCTGGTTCGTCTGCGCTAACTCCGGGGCTATACTGCACCAACCCCGCGGCCCGGGCCATCAGCGTGCCTCTACCCCAACCCGACCACCTGCTGCTACGCCGGGCGCAAAAGGGCGACGAGGACGCCTTCCGGACGATCCTCGAGATGTACGAGGTGCCGGTCTACAACTACGTCCTGCGGATGGTCGGCGACCGGGCGCTCGCCGAGGACCTCACGCAGGAGATCTTCATCCGCATCTACCAGGGGCTGGCCGGCTTCTCGCTCCGCTGCCGCTTCACGACCTGGCTCTTCCAGGTGGCGAAGAACCGCGTGCTCGACGAGCTGCGCGCCCGCGAGCGGAAGCCGCAGGCGGTCGTGACGCTCGACGACCTGCCGCCGCTCGAGGTCGTGGACGCCCCGCCGGAGCGCATCGAGGCGATCGACGCCGTCTGGCGCGCCGTCGCGCTCCTCAACGCCGACCTGAAGATGGCCCTCCTCCTGCGCGACGTCGTCGGCCTCTCCTACACGGAGATCGCCGACTCGCTGGAGATCACGCTGGCGACGGTCAAGTGGCGGATCTTCAAGGCGCGCGAGGAGGTCCAGCTCGCGCTGGAGCGCGAGGGCATCGAGGTCGAGGTCGGCGGCCGTGCGACCGCGGAGCGCTAGCGCTCCCTAGATCCCGTGCCCGAGCCGGGCCGCGAGCGGCTCGGGGAGGCCGCGCTCGCGGATCTCGGCCTGGGTGCGCGCGATGTCGTACGGCTCGCGGCGGAAGATTGCGCGGCCGGCGTCGAGGTCGAGGAGGAGCCAGGCGGCGCGCGGGTCGCCGTCGCGGGGCTGGCCGACCGAGCCGGGATTGAGGAGCCAGCGCCCGCGCGCCAGCTCGACCTCGCTCCCTTCCGCGCCGAGCGCGAGCGTTCCGTCCTGGAGGCCGAAGCGCAGCGCCACGTGGCTGTGGCCGACGAGGACGACGCCGTGCTCCGTGGCCGCCAGCGCCGCCTGCGCCACGTCCGACGAGAGGACGTACTCCCAGACGGGGTCCCGCGGGCTCGCGTGGAAGAGGCCGACCCCGTCCCGTGCCCCCTGCGGCGCGAGCGACTCGAGGAAGGCGCGCGGTTCCGCCTCGAGCACGCCGGCCGTCCAGAGAGCGCTCTCGGCGGCGTCGGGCGCGAAGACCTCGAGGTCGATCCGGCCGAGCACGGCGAGGTCGTGGTTTCCTATCAGGCAGACGTCCGCCCGCTCCGCCACGACGGCGCAGCAGCGGTTCGGGCGCGGGCCGTAGCCGACGAGATCCCCGAGGCACCAGAGCTCGTCGGGCGCGTCCCGACCGATCGACGCGAGCACCGCCTCGAGGGCATGGAGGTTTCCGTGGATGTCAGACAGGACCGCGACCCGCACGGCAGGCGGACGTTAGCGCAGGCCCTCGTCGCCCTCGTCGTCGCGGTCGTCTGGCTCGGCGCGGCGGCGCTCCTCTGGCGGACGGAGGTACCGCAACTCTCGCTGCCCGACCTCGACCCGCGCTCGTACTTCACGGAGGCGGAGATCGAGCGCAGCGAGGACTACCGCCGCGGCTCGCGTGCCCTGTTCCTCGGCGGGCTGGCGGCCGAGCTGCTCGTCCTCGCGGCGCTCGTGTGGCAGGCGCGCCCGCTCGCGGCCCGGGTCGGCCGGATCGTGGGCGGCCGGGTGCGCAGGGCGGTTCTCCTCGGCGCGGCCGTGGTCGTCACGCTCTGGGGCGTCGGGCTGCCGTTCTCGGCCGCGACCCACGTCCGCCGCGTCGACCACGGGCTCTCCGAGCAGGGGTGGGGCGGCTGGCTGCGCGACCAGGCCGTCTCGCTCGGCGTGCGCGCGGTCCTCGTCGGGATCGCGGTCGCCGGCGCCGTCTGGCTCGCCGCTCGCCTGGGCCGCCGCTGGTGGCTGGCCGGCGCGCCGGCTCTCGTCGCCGTGGCGACCGTCGTGGTGCTCGCCCAGCCGCTCGTGATCTCGCCGCTCTTCAACCGCTTCGAGCCGCTGACCGACCGGGCGCTGGCAGCGGAGATCGAGGAGCTCGCCGCCGGTATGGGCGTCGACGTCGAGGACGTGCTCGTCGCGGACGCCAGCCGGCGCACGACGACCGCCAACGCCTACGTGAGCGGCATCGGTCCGACGCGCCGCGTCGTCCTCTACGACACGCTGCTCGACGGACGCTTCACCAGGGGCGAGATCGTCTCGGTGTCCGCGCACGAGCTCGCCCACGTCGGCGAGCGCCACCTCTGGAAGGGGCTCGCCTGGTTCGCACTCCTCGCCGTCCCCGGCGTCGCGCTGCTCGCGTGGCTCACCGAGCGCTGGGGAGGCCTCCGCGACCCTGCGCTCGTGCCACTCGGGCTGGCGTTCGTCGTCGTCTACATGCTCGCGACGCAGCCGCTCGCCAACGCCGTCTCGCGCCGCTACGAGGCCGAAGCCGACTGGCTGGCGCTCCAGGCAACGGGCGATCCGGAGAGCGCGGTCGAGCTCGAGCGGCGCTTCGTGACGACGAGCCTCTCCGACCCGACGCCGCCCGCCTGGGTGACGTACTGGCTCGGCACGCACCCGCCGCCCCTGGAGCGCATCGCGATGGCGGCTACTGCTGGTGGGACTCGCCCTGCTCCGGGAGGTTCCTGATCCCTTCGCGGGTCGACCACTTCGACCAGGAGTCGTTCATCGCGTCCATCACCTCGCGCATGAAGCGAGGCGACATGTTCACGCGGCTCACGACGACGCCCGGCACGTCGCCCTCCTCGACCTCGTGGTCGATGCGGGCGAACGTGATCGTGAACTCGTAGTCGGAGAAGCTGACGTTCGCGAAGTTCGCGTAGACGCCGGCCAGGTTCTCGGGGTCGAGGTGGATGTTGAGCTGGCGCTCGCGGGGATCGTCCTCCACGTCCCTACGATATACGCGCATGGACGTGGGGGAGACGACGAGAACCGCGCTCGGGCGGCTGGAGGACGAGCTCGCCCGGCGCGCCGGCGCGCCTGTCCTCCTCGAGCGCCCCGCCAAGGCGGAGCACGGCGACTACGCGACGAACGTCGCGCTCCGGCTCGCCGGCGCGCAGCAGCGCCCGCCGCTCGAGATCGCGTCCGAGCTGGCCGGCGCGGCGGCGGCGCTGCCGGCGGTCGAGCGCGCCGAGACGGCGCCGCCGGGCTTCGTCAACCTCTGGCTCGCGCCGGCGTGGTACGGCGAGGCACTCGGCGAGCTGCTCGCCGCGGGCCCCGGGTACGGCGGCGGCTCGGCGACGGCTCCCGAGCGCGTCCAGGTGGAGATGGTGTCCGCGAACCCGACCGGTCCGATCACGGTCGCCTCGGCGCGGAACGGCGCCTACGGCGACTCGGTCGCACGGCTGCTCGCGTTCGCCGGCAACGACGTGGAGCGCGAGTACTACTACAACGACGCCGGGACGCAGATGGAGCGCTTCCGGGTGTCCGTCGAGGCGGCGCGGCGCGGCGAGCCGCCGCCCGAGGATGGCTACGCGGGCGACTACATCCAGGACCTCGCCGCGCTGGAGGGCGACCCGGTGCCGCCGATGCTCCGCCGGATCGAGGAGAGCCTCGAGCGCTTCCGCATCCACTTCGACTCGTGGGCGCTCCAGAGCGAGCTGGCGTCGCACCTGCCCGAGCTCCTCGACGACCTCGACACGTACGAGCGCGACGGCGCGCTCTGGGTGCGCTCATCCGCCTACGGGGACGAGAAGGACCGCGTGCTCGTGCGCTCGCCGGAGCGGGGCGGCCAGCCCACGTACGAGGCCGCGGACATCATCTACCTGCGCAACAAGCTCGAGCGCGGTTTCGATCGGGCGATCTACATCCTCGGGGCCGACCACCATGGCGTCCGCGGCTGGTACGCGGTGATCGCGCGGATGCTCGGGTACGACCCAGAGCGCGTGGAGGTGATCCTCTACCAGCTCGTCCATCTGACTCGCGGCTCGGACGTGGTGAAGATGTCCAAGCGCCGCGGCGAGGTCGTGACGCTGGATGAGTTCGTGGACGAGGTGGGCGTCGACGCAGCGCGCTGGCACCTCGTCGACCGCGGTCCCGACCGCTCGATCGACGTCGATGTCGACCTTGCACAGGAGCGCTCGCGCAAGAACCCGGTCTACTACGTCCAGTACGTCCACGCGCGCACCGCGGGCATCTTTCGCGAGGCGGGAAACGCACCCATGGATGCCGAGCCGAAGCACGACCTCGACACGGAGGAGCGGAATCTCGTCAAGCGGCTCCTCGAGTTCCCGCGCCTCGTCACCGAGGCGACCGAGCGGCGGGCACCTCACCTCGTCACCGACTTCGCCATTCGCGTCGCTGACGACTTCCATCGCTTCTACCACGATCGAAAGAGGCACCAGGTCGTTGGCTCACCTCAGCAGCCCTTTCGCCTCGCCCTCATGAAAGCCACGCGCTCCGTGATCGCGCGCAGCCTCGACCTCGTCGGGGTCGAGGCTCCCGATCGGATGTAGCTACGTCGCGGGCCCGCTCGGCTGCGGCGTGTCGGAGTCGCCCTCGGCGAGGAGACGCCGGAACGCCGAATACTGCCCCAGCCGGCCGACCGTCACGAGCGTGTCGCCGCGCTGGATCACGTCGCCCGGCTGCGCGCCGGCCACCGGCTCGGGCTCGCGCAGGATGGCGATGATCGTGATCCCCGTCCGCTGCCGGAAGCCGAGCTCGGCCAGCGTCCTCCCGATCGCCGGGCTCGTGTCGGGAACAGGCACCCACTCGATCGAGAGCTCGCCGAAGGCCATCTCCAGCTCCTCGACGATCTTGGGGCGCTCGTAGGCGCCGCCGATCACGGCGCCGATCTGGCGCGCCTCGTCGTCCTCGAGCTGGATGACGGCCTGCGGTTCCTCGTCGTCCGTGTGCCGGAACCAGTAGATCTCGCGCAGCCCCTCGTTGTGCATGATCACGGTGAGGCGGCCGCCGTGCGCGGTCTGGCACGAGTACTTGACGCCCACCCCGGGCAGGCGCGTCTCACGAAGCTCCGTCGGCACGTGTCCCTCCTTGGATCAGTGTAGGTCGCGCGGGGAAGAGGCGGCGTCCCAGGCGCTTGGACTCCTTCATGAGCAGCACGCCGACGACGGCCGTCGCGAGGACGTAGAGGCCGGAGAAGGCGACGAGGTCGCGACGTGCCGAGGCGGCGATGGCCGGGTTCGCGGCCGCCACCTGCGCGAGGATGACCGTGAACTCCCCGCGCGCGACGAGCGCCGAGCCCGCGTTGAGGCTCTGGCGCCGGGTGAAGCCGCCGACCCGGCCGGCGCCGTACGTGCTCACGAGCTTCCCGGCCACGCTGAGCGCGACCGCGAGCGCGATCAGCCACCCGAGCGAGCTCAACGCGTCCACGTCGATCGCGAGGCCGAAGACGAAGAAGAAAAGCGCGGCGAAGAGGTCGCGGAAGCCGAGGAAGCGCTCCTCGATCTCGCCGCGAACCGACGTCCCGGACAGGACGACTCCCGCCATGAGCGCCCCGATCGCCTCCGAGAGGCCGAGCTCCTCCGCGACGGCGCTCATGCCGACCAGCAGCGCGAACGTGAAGAGGAGGAAGAACTCGCGCGGCATCGCGTCGAGCAGCCGGTCGATCGGCCGCGCGAGCCAGCGGGAAGCGGCCAGCGAGGCGGCGATGAACCCGATCGCCCTCGTCAGCAGCTCGAGCGTCTCCGTCACCTCTCCGCCGCCGCCTCCGGCGAAGGCGAGCACGAAGGCGACCGCGATGTCCTCGAAGATGAGAATCGCGAGGACGAGGTCGGTCTCGTCGTCGGCGAGCCGCCGGAAGTCGATCAGGCCCTTGACCGCGACCGCGGAGGACGAGACGTAGATCCCGGCGGCGAGGATGATGGCCGGGAACGTGAAGCCGAAGGCGATCACGCCCACGATCAGGCCGAGGCCCGCGTTCACGACCAGGTCGAGCGAGCCTCCGATCCCGAGGTGCATGCCGCTGCGCCTGAAGCGCTCCAGCGTGAACTCGAGCCCGAGGAAGAAGAGGAGGAAGATCACCCCCAGCTCGGCGACGAACTCCGTCACCTCCGACGGCTCGATCAGGGAGAGGAACTCCGGCTCGTTGGGGCCGAGGAGCAGGCCGGCGAGGAGGTAGGCGGGGATGGCGGAAAGGCCGAAGCGACTCGCCACGAGGCCGAGCACCGCGAGGACAGTCACCGTCACTGCCAGCTGGCCGAGAGTCAGCTGTGCTCCCCTCCGTCGCTGGAGGGAATCCTAAGCGCGTGCGTTAGATCCAGCCCAGGTCGCTGAACTCGGGCACGCCGCGGTGCCAGGCCGCCCAGCCGGCGAGCAGGAGGGCGGCGAGGACGACCGCGCCTGCGCAGGCGCGCAGGGCGGGCCGCGGCGTGACGAACGCCCAGATCCCGAGGACGGCGGCCGCGGGCGGGAGGAGCCACCACGTCTGGCCCTCCACGGTGCTCGTGAAGAGCGTCACGCCCAGGAGCACGGTGACGAGCGCCTCCTGGAGCGGTCTGCTCCGCACGGGGGGCCTCGCCCACGGCTCGGCGAGACAGAACGCGAGGACGAGGCCGAGCAGGCCGATGTGCCACTCCCAGTGGCTGAAGCGCTCGTCCCAGAAGTACGCGACGCGCTCGACGTCGCCCGTCGGCCCCTCCGCGCGGATCGAGTTTGCGGAGAGGTGCAGGCCGTGCCCGTCCACGTACGCGACGCCGGCGGCGACGGCGAAGCCGAGCACCGGCCCCCAGGCGCCGAACGAGACGAGGACGGCCGCGGCGGCGCCGACGACGACGAAGGGGGTGGCGAGGTCGATCCAGTCTCCGGCGTCGCCGCCCACCGCGGGCGTGTGGTGGAAGACGGCGACGGCGAGCGCGAAGCCGACGAGGGCGCGCACGACGGCAGCCTAGGCGCCGGGGCGGCCGGCTCCCGACGTGGCGTAGGATGGCGCCGTATGGCCGACGGCGTCGCTCCGGACCGGAACCTCGCCCTCGAGCTCGTGCGGGTCACCGAGGCGGCCGCGCTCGGCTGCGGCCGCTGGATCGGCAGGGGGGACAAGGAGGCGGCCGACCAGGCCGCGGTCGACGGCATGCGCGCGATGCTCGACAGCATCTCCATGAGCGGCGTCGTCGTGATCGGGGAGGGGGAGAAGGACGAGGCGCCGATGCTCTACAACGGCGAGGAGATCGGGAACGGCCAGCCGCCCGAGGTCGACGTGGCCGTGGATCCGCTGGAGGGGACGCGCCTGACGTCGGTCGGGCAGCCGAACGCAATCGCCGTGATCGCGCTCGCGGAGCGCGGGACGATGTTCTTCCCGGGCGCCGCCGTCTACATGGACAAGCTCGTGGGCGGCGCCGAGGTCGCCGACGCGCTCGACCTGGACGTCTCGCCGGCGGAGAACGTCGAGCGCGCCGCCGAGGCGAAGGGCGTCCGCCCGAGCGAGATCGCGGTCGTCATCCTCGACCGGGAGCGGAACCAGCCGACGATCGACGGTGTCCGCGAGGCGGGCGCCAAGGTGAACCTGATCACCGACGGAGACGTGGCGCCCGCGATCGCGGCTGCCCGCGCCGGAACCGGCGTCGACCTGATGATGGGGATCGGCGGCACCCCGGAGGGCGTCATCGCCGCAGCGGCAGTCAAGTGCCTCGGCGGCGTCGTCCTCGGCCGCCTCTGGCCGCGGAACGACGACGAGCGCCGGCAGCTCGTCGACGCCGGCTACGACCCCGACCGCATCGTCACCACGGACGACCTCGTCGGCGGCGACAACGTCTTCGTCGCCGCGACCGGCGTCACGGACGGCGCGCTCCTGCGCGGCGTGCGCTACACGCGCGGCGGCGCGGTCACCGACTCGATCGTCATGCGCTCGCGCTCCGGCACCGTGCGTCGGGTCGAGGCCCAGCACGCACTCGACAAGCTCGAGCGCTTCAGCGGCCGCCAGTACCGCTAGGGGCGGAGCGGACGTGCCCGGTGCGGACGTGCCGGGGTCAGGCACAGGCGTGTCCCCCGCAGCCGCGTCCCTTCGGGACAGGAGCGGGCGGTGCCCCGCTTCATAGCTGGAAGGCGACCGGCGGCCGCCTGGGCCAGACCGGCGAAAGGGACATGGCCGATCGGCGCACGGCGGGGTCAGGCCCCGTCGTGTCCTGCGGGGACGCGTCCCTTCGCGAGCCGACGACGTCAGGCGGCGGCCAGCTCCTTCTCCATCTCGGGCGTGTAGGTCCCGTCGCGGGCGGCGCCGTTCAGCCGCGCGCGGTGGGCGAGCGCCTCCTGTCCCGCGCCGACGTTCGCCTCGTCGCCCCTCCACGCCTTCAGCGACGGCGCCTGGAGGGCGCGGCCGTACGAGAACGAGAGCTGCCACGGCTGCGGGCCGAGCGCGTTGATCGCGTTCAGGTTCGCCGTGGCCTGCTCGTCCGACTGGCCTCCAGAGAGGAAGACGACGCCGGGGACGGCCGCCGGGACGACGCTCTTGAAGCAGCGGATCGTCTTCTCGGCCACCTCCTCGGGCCCCGCCTGCGTCGGGCACTCCTTCCCGGAGACGACCATGTTCGGCTTCAGCAGCATCCGCTCGTACACGACGCGCTGGGAGAAGAGCTCGTTGAAGACGGCCTCGAGCGTCGCCTCAGTCACCTCGTAGCAGCGGTCGATCGAGTGCGGGCCTTCCATCATCACCTCCGGCTCGACGATCGGCACGAGCCCCGCCTCCTGCGAGAGCGCCGCGAAGCGGGCGAGGGCGTGCGCGTTCACGTGGATCGCGTACGCGCTCGGGAGGCCCTCGCCGATGTCGATGACGGCGCGCCACTTCGTGAACTTGGCGCCCAGCTCGCGGTACTCGGCCAGGCGCTCGCGCAGCCCGTCGAGGCCCTCGGTCACCTTCTCGCCCTCGGCGCCGGCCAGCGGCTTCGCACCCTTGTCGACCTTGATCCCGGGGATCGCCCCCGCGTCCTCGAGCACCTTCGTGAAGGGGACGCCGTCTCGCGTGGACTGGCGGATCGTCTCGTCGTACAGGATCACCCCGGAGATGTGGTCGCCCAGCCCGGGAGTGGTGAACAGCATCTCGCGGTACGCGCGGCGGTTCTCCTCCGTCGACTCGACGTCGAT
>JAICGP010000038.1 GCA_025923055.1 Thermoleophilia bacterium | reverse complement strand
GCTCGAGCTTCTCGACCAGCAGGTCGATCGAGGCGCGCATGTCCTGCGTGCTCTCCCGGGCCCGGAGGACGGGGCCCTTCGTCCACACCGTCGCCTCGGCGATCTGGTTCTCCGCGATGGACGGGTTCTTCTCGACCGCCAGCTCGAGCTCGAGGCGGGCGGCGTCGTTCAGGTGCTTGTCGAGCTTGCGGAGCTTCTCCTGGGCGTAGGTCTTGAGGGTGTCGCTGACCTCGACGTTCTTGCCCTTGACCTGAAGTCTCACGGGAGCCTCCCTCGTCGCTGCTCTCAGCCTAGTCGGTCGGCGGGCCTACTGGACGAGAAGCTGGAGCGGCTCGTCCGCGGCGAGGTGCGCGCGCTCGAACTCGAGCGGGCGCCCCTCGGGGAGGCGGAGCCGGTAACGCTGCCGCTCGGGCAGGTCCAGTTCGAGCTCGAGGACGCAGACGGTCGGAATCCGCTCCGTGCCCCAGTCGATGCTCGGGTCGGCGTTCTCGGCGCGGCCCGCGGGGAGCTCGCCCTCGGTGAGCACGGTCCCGTCCGGCGCCTCGACGGTGAACGGGGCGCCGGCGCGGACGTAGCCGAAGGGTCGGGCGCCGGCGCACTCGACCCCCTCCTCGCGAATGTTGTGGTCGGGAACGACGAGCCGCAGCCGGGCGTCGACGCCCTCGTCGCCCCCGCAGGCCGCGAGCGCGGCGAGCGCGGCGCCGGCGAGGCACCGGCGGGCGATCGTCCGAACGCTCATCCGTCGGGCGCGCGCGGAGACGCGACGAGCTCGTCGAGGCGCGCGGCGAGCACGGACGGCTCGACGCCGCCGGGCCAGCCGCGGAGGACCTCACCGCCCCGCCCCACGAGGACGACGGCCGGCGGCTCGCGGACGGCGTAGTCGAGCCAGACGCCGTCGCCGGCGACGGCGAGTGGATGCCCGAGCCGCAGCTCGTCCGCGTAGTCGAGCGCGCCCTCCGCGTCGTCGCCGGGGACGACGCCGAGAAGGGCGATTCCCTCGTGCTCGTCGACGATCTCCGCGGCCTCGCGGTGGACGTCGGCGCACCGCTCGCACCAGCTTGCGGTGAAGACGAGCACGAGCGGCCGATCGTCCCAGAGCTCGCTCGCGGCGACGGGGGTCCCGTCGACGAGCTCCGCCGAGAACTCCGGCGCAGGCGGGCCTTCCGAGGGCGGCTCCCGGAACGCGACGTCGGCCGGGAGCGGCCCGGGCAGGTCTGAGGCCCCGCCGGGCGTGTCTCCGCCCGAAGAGTCGTCGCCCGCGCAGCCGGCGGCGACCGCCAGCACGGCGAGCACGACCGGGAGCACGCGGCAGCGGCGAGCGGGGCGAGGTACCTCGCCCCGCTCGCGCGCTGCGGTAGGCGTCCCTAGCCTGCCGTGGGCCTGGTGTCCCTGACGTGGACGTCGCACGTGCTCGTGGCCGTCTGCGTCTGGTCGGCCTCCGAGGTGGCCGTCAGCGTGATGGTCGTACGCGGGTCCGGCTCGTCGTCCTCCGGGTTCCGGAGGGCGTGCACGTCCACCTGGACGGTCTCGCCGGCCTTCGCGAACGCGAGCGCGTTCGGAAGCCTCGCCTCCCAGTCGTCGCTGCTCGACGACGCCGACACGCGGTAGATGTCGGAGTCGAAGATGCCCTCCCCGGCGTCGCCCGTGTTGGCGAGCGGGAAGGAGCACGTGGCGAGGAAGCCCGGCCGCTGAGGCGTCTTGGCCGGGGCGCCGACCGCCAGGCCGCGCTGGAACGGCCCGGCCCCGTCGAGGTTGCGCACTCCGAGGTTGTACGAGAGAACGCCGTTCTCGTCACGAGACGAGTCGAGGACGTAGAACTGCAGGCGGCTGACCTCGTCGACGTACTCGTAGTCGCTCCCGGAGTTGGTCCCGGCGTGGAACGTCGCGTCGTTCAGCTGCCGCGGGTCGCCCCGCACGACCGGCACGGGCGTGCCGTCCGGGCGGTAGAAGTCGATCATCCCGATGTCCTCGGGGTTGGCGTCGACCATCCACACCCGCGGAGTTCCGGACGTCCGGCTGTGCGAGAGGAGCACGCCGTGGCCGGGTGCGAACGAGTCGTTGCCGACCCGGTCGGCGATCTCCATCCGGTAGTGGTCCCAGTTGTTGCCCGGCGGGCAGTAGAACGGGTCGGTGCCGGCGTCCTCGCAGGCGTCGTTGAGGGCGACGTCCTCGCCGAACTCGACGGTGAGGCCGGCGACCTCTCCGTCCTCGGGCACCGACGAGCGCGACTGCACCGACACCACCGCGACGCCCCCGTCCAGCAGCTCGTCCCGCGTCACGGTGACCTGCTCGTCGTCCATCAGCACGTCGAGCTGGTTCTTGAAGTGCAGCATGTGGTGTGGTCCGAGCGCGGAGCCGCCCTGGTTCGGGATCTGCCACCGGTTGTGGGTCCCACCCGGGCCGTTGAACGTCCCGCGGCTCATCATCTCCCAGTAGCCCGTGTAGTTGCGGATGTTGTCCGCGAACGGGTTGTTGTAGTTGTCGGGGAGCCCGCGCAGGTGGCTGAACTCGTGGGCGAAGACGCTCTGCCCAGAGCTCTCGGCCTGCGTCGAGGTGCCGCCGCCGGCGTTCGGCCAGTGGTTGGCTGCCGCGCGCCACGACGTCCAGTCGACGTAGCGGGTGGCCGCCCAGTTCTCCATGGGCTCGCCGTTCTGGTTGAGCGGCGGGCTGCCGTCGGGATTGCGCGGAGGACCGAACTCGTCCGGGATCTCCTCCGGCGTCTCCCACAGCATCTCGCCGAACTCCTGCCACGTCGACGACTCGTCGTGGCCGGCGGTGACGTAGAAGCCGTTGTCGTACCCGCAGAGGCCGGAGTCGCAGCCGATGTCGGCGCGCCACAGCGCGCCGCCGTGGGCGCGGATGTTCTTGCCGCAGGTGTCGCCCTGCGGGCAGAACTCCGCGATCGGCTGGTTGAAGCCGCCGTCGGGCATCCCGTACTCGTGCAGCTTGCCGGGCAGCGTGTAGGGCCCGAAGACGTCGACGTCGACGCCGATCCGCCCGTGCGTGTCCTCGAGCCAGTAGGCCGAGAGGGTCCGGAAGCCGTTGTACTCGTTGGGCACGGCGTAGTAGTCGTGCATCCACTCGTCCACGTCCTCCGGCGCCACCGGCTCCCAGCCCGGCTGCGGGTTGCCGAACGGGTGGCTCTCCGGCTCCTGGGAGATCAGGAACGGCTGGTCGGTGAACTCCAGCAGGATGACCGCCGTCTGGTACTGGTCCTGGCTGCCGCCGACGGACCCGTCGTAGAACTCGGGCCGCTCGTCGGGCACGGGGACGTAGTCGTCCCAGGTCAGGTCCTCCATGTCGAGCCAGTTCTGCGCGTCGATCGGCTGCAGAGCCGGATGGTCGGGGACGTCTGGGGGAGTTTGGGCGCCGGCCGGGCCGATCCCGACCGCGACCGCGAGCGCGAGCGTCGCGGCCGCGGCGAGCCATCCGAGCCGCGGACGGCGCCTTTTCGCGGTCATTCCGGCCCCTCCCGCGAGCCGGTCGTGAAGCGTGGTGCGTTCACGTCCTCTCCTTCCGTTCGGGCGCCCGGAGCCCGAGCTCGTGTCGTGGGCCGAGACGGCCCGCCCCGGAGCGCTCCCGTAGGCGGGATCGCCGGCCCGCCGCCGACGGGGACGCCGGCGAGGGGCGGCGTGTATGAGACCTCCCGGGCCGAAGCGGCGTGGCCTGCCTGCTCTCGTAGATCCCCCTCGTGTCCGCGGAACCGGGTGGACGGCATGCCCGGCCTTCGGTTCCGGCGCCACTATACGACGGTGTCCGTCGCCGTGTCGGCTCCGTCGTGCGTCAGCGGCGGACCGTGCGAGCGAACGTGACCACGTGGACGGCGCGCGCCCCGGCCCGCCGCAGCTCGGTCGCGACCGCGGCCGCCGTGGCGCCGGTCGTGTAGACGTCGTCGACTAGGCAGACGGTGCGCGGCGGTGCCGCCCGCGCGCGGACGGCGAACGCACCGCGGACGTTGGCGCGGCGACCGGCACGGGAGAGGCCGCGCTGACGCTCCGCCCGGCGCGCCCGCGCGACGAGCGGGAGGACGGGCAGCTCCCAGCGCTTCGCAAGCGCGACGGCGAGGCTCTCCGCGGTGTCGACGCCGCGCCAGCCGACGCGGTCGCCTTCGCCCGGGACGAACGTGAGCGCCGTCGCAGGTGGCCTCGGCACGAGCTCGACGACGAGCTCGGCCGCGAGGTCGCCGACGCGCCGGACGCCGCGTTCCTTCCAGGCGCCGACGAGCGCCTGCGCCGGCCCACGGTACGCGACCGCGGCCCGCGCCGACGCGAACGCGAGCCGCCGGCCGGCGCACTCGCCGCAGCGCTCGACCGGCCAGGCGGTGGGACACCCGCAGCGCGCGCAGAGCGTCCCGTGCAGGACGAGCAGCGCCGCCCGGCACTGTTCGCAAAAAAGCGCCTCACCCGTGCCGCAGGCGAGGCAGCGCTCCGGCAGGAGGAGGCCGAGGAGTGCCCTGGCGACGACGCCCATGCTCCTGGAGCGCTACAGGGCGCGTCCGCGCGGATGGCGCGCGGACCGCGCCGGAAGGCGCGCGCTTCGTGACGAGTCCGCCCTAGAGGGTTGGCGAAATAACGGCAGGGCCGCGTGAAACTAGTTGCGAAGCCAGCCGTCGACGACCATGACGGTGGCCGCAACGCCGACTCCTGCCACTGCACCGGCAGCCCCAGCCGCTGTCCCATCGCCGACGAGAAGGCCAGCCGGAGAACGCCACAGGAATCGCCGAGCCGATCGCTCTCAGGTGGACGCCCCGCATTCCCCGATGGAAGGTCGCCCGCTTTGGCAGAGGCTACGAGCGGAACTGCCCGCGCTCGCAAGAGCGCCTGCGGTGTGCCCCTCGTGGCCGTCACGGCTAAGTCGCGCCTTCCCTACTACGCTGCCGGGGACGGCGCCAGCGAAGGCGAGTAGGACCGTCTGGCGACGCGACCGTCGCCGGTCGAGAGGCGGCTGACACGGACATCGGCGCACCCCAGCGGATCTACACGGTCGAGCCGCTAGAAGATCCCGTCCCGACCGTACGTCTTCCCGCTCCCGACGAGCCCGACGAGCCCGAGCGTCAGCCGGAGCGGGAGCCGGAGCCGCAACCCGCCGGGGCACGGTGAACGCTCCCGACTACGTCGAGCCGACGATCGGCTGGCGAGCGTGGAGCATCAGGCGAGACGAGCGGCACGTTTCGTCTTTCGAGCCCCACGACCCTGCAGGTCTGGCCACCGGGGCTGCCCTTCGTCGCCCACTGCCAGATGAACCGGGATCATCGTGCTCCAGCCGAGCGCTGCTCCTGCGGGGTCTATGCGGTTCGCGACGTCGAATACGCGGTCGGGTACCCCCGCCCTTGGAACGGCCTCGTGCTCTATCCCGCACTCGGCCGTGTCTCGCTCTGGGGTCTCGTCGTCGAGTGCGAGCGCGGCTGGCGCGCCTCTCACGCGTATCCCGAGCGCATCCTCCCCGTCCGACCCGGCGCGGGGGCAGCCGAGGAGCTGGATGCGCTTACGGCGGCGCTCTCCGTCTACGGCATGCCGGTCGTGCCGCTCGTGTCGCCCTGGTTCCGGGACGAGTGGGTGTGGCGCCGCCCCTGGGACGACGAGCCTCCGAAGGAGGCCTGAGGCCGCCTCCCTGCCGGACTAGGAGGAGCTCCCGTCGGCGGACGGGTAGCGCAGGATGCTCTCCGCGAGCTTCGAGGCGTCGCCGAAGATGCCCGCGATCGCCAGCCCCTCGTCGGGGACGACGCTGCCCGGCAGGAGGGCGGCTCGACGGATGGCGGCGGCCTTGCCGACCTGGCAGTCGGCGCCGATCGCGGCCGGTCCGCGGATCTGCGCGTCCTCCTCCACGCGGACGTTGCGGCCGAGCACGACGGGCCCGTCGATCGTCGCCGACGGGTCGATGCGGCATCCCTCCTCCGCCCAGACCCCGGGCGCGATCTCCTCGCCGGGGACGTCGACCCGAACATGGCCGAGGACGGCGTCGAGGATGGTGTTCCGCAGCTCGTCGAGGTCGCCGACGTCGTTCCAGTAGGCCATCGTCGTGTAGGCGTAGACCTCTTCGCCGGCGGCGACGAGGCTGGGCCAGACGTTCTCGCCGAAGTCGTAGAAGGTGTCCGGAGGGATGCGGTCGAGCAGCTCGGGCTCGATCACGTAGATCCCGCAGTTGGCCAGATCGCTGCGGGCCTCGTCGCGGCGCGGCTTCTCCTGGAAGCCGCGCACGCGCGTGTCGCGGTCGAGGATGACGACGCCGTACGAGGACGGGTCGCTCACCGGCTTGACCGTGAGCGTGGCGAGAGCGCCCGTCCGCTGGTGGTGGCCGAGGAGCGCCGTGATGTCCACGTCGTGGAGCCCGTCGCCCGACGTGATCAGGATCGCCTCGTCGCCCCAGTGGGCCTGGAGCTTCTTCGTCCCCCCGGCCGTGCCGAGCAGCTCCGGCTCGTGCGACCAGAGGATGCTCATGTCGAGCGCCGAGCCGTCGCCGAAGTAGCGCTGGATCATCTCGGGGAAGGCGTGCAGGTTGATCCCAACCTCGCGGACGTCGTGCCGGCGCAGGAGGTTCAGGAGGTGGTGGAGCACCGGCCGGTTGGCGACCGGCATCATCGGCTTCGGGAGGAAGTCCGTCAGTGGACGGAGGCGCGTCCCGAGCCCGGCCGCCATCACCATCGCCTTCACGAGCGCACCTCCTCGCGGCCGCGGCCGAGCGCCGCGAGCGACGCCGCGTACGGCTCGCGGTGCACGCCTTCCTCGGTGATGATCGCCGTCACGAGCGCCGCAGGGGTGACGTCGAAGGCGGGGTTCGCGGCCGGAAAGCGCGCAGTCACCTCGGCGGGGTCGCGCTGCTCGATCGGGATGTCGTCGCCGCTCGCCGTGTCGAGGTCGACCGTGGAGCTGGGCGCGACGACGTAGAAGGGGATCCCGTGGTGAGCCGCGAGGACGGCGAGCGGATACGTGCCGATCTTGTTGGCGGTGTCCCCGTTCGCTGCGATTCGGTCGGCGCCGGTGAGCACCGCCGAGACCTCGCCGCGGGCCAGCAGGGACCCGGCGGCCGCGTCGGCGACGACCGTGTGAGGGACGCCGGCCCGCTCCAGCTCCCAGGCGGTGAGCCGCGCTCCCTGGAGGAGCGGGCGCGTCTCGTCGACGAGGACGTGCTCCACGAGCCCGCGCGCGAACCCCTCGCGGATGGCGCCGAGCGCGGTGCCCACGCCGCCGGTGGCGAGAGCGCCGGCGTTGCAGTGGGTGAGGGCGCGCGTCCCGGGGTCGAGCAGGTCGGCGGCGTGTGCGGCCATGCGCCGGCAGCGCTCGACCTCGTGCTCGTGGAGGCGGCGCGCGCAGGCCGCGAGCGCGGCCGGGTCGGAGCCCGCCGAGCGCATCTCCGCGAGCGCCCACGACAGGTTCACCGCCGTCGGGCGCGAGGCGAGGAGCGTCGCGGCCGCGTCGCCGAGGTCTTCCCCGCGCGCGGCAGCGAGCGCGTACCCGTAGGCGGCGGCGACGCCGATCGCCGGCGCGCCCCGGACGGCGAGCGCCCGAATCGCCCCGGCGACGTCGGCCGCCGAGCGGCATTCCAGGTAGACGACGTCCTCGGGGAGGTGACGCTGGTCGAGAAGCACGACGGCGTGCGCCTCGAGGCGAAGGATGTCTTCCGGCTGTAGATCCCCACCCGGAAGATGCGGCGGCATTTTCCGGGTTACGTGCCTTCGTCCCAGGAGGCCAGGTACCTCGCCTGCTCCTCGGTCAGCCGGTCGATGTCGACGCCCATGCTCTCGAGCTTCAGCCGGGCGATCTCGCGGTCGATCTCCTCGGGTACGCCATAGACCCGGCGCTCGAGCGAGCCGGCGTTGGCCACGACGTACTCCGCCGAGAGCGCCTGGTTCGCGAAGCTCATGTCCATCACCGAGGCGGGATGCCCCTCGGCGGCGGCGAGGTTGACCAGCCGGCCCTCCCCGATCAGGTAGACCCGGCGGCCGTCGGCGAACTCGAACTCCTCGACGTTGGGGCGCGCCTCGCGCGTCGCCACGGCCAGCTCCCGGAGCGCGGGGATGTCGATCTCGACGTTGAAGTGCCCGGTGTTCGAGAGGATGGCGCCGTCCTTGAGGCGCTCCAGCGCCGCCCTCGGGATGACGTGCTTGTCGCCCGTGGCGGTGCAGAAGATGTCGCCGACCTCGGCCGCGCGCTCGATCGGCATCACCTCGTAGCCGTCCATGATCGCCTCGAGCGCCCGGAGCGGGTCGACCTCGGTGACGATCACGTGCGAGCCGAGGCCGCGCGCCCGCATGGCCACTCCACGGCCCGTCCATCCGTAGCCGCTGACGACGAAGCGGCGGCCGGCGAGGAGGACGTTCGTCGCCCTGATGATCCCGTCGATCGTCGACTGTCCCGTCCCGTAGCGGTTGTCGAAGAGGTGCTTCGTGTTCGCCTCGTTGACGGCGACGATGGGGAAGGCGAGCTCGCCCTGCGCCTCGAGCGCGCGCAGCCGGATGACCCCCGTCGTCGTCTCCTCTGTCCCTCCGAGGATCTCGTCGAGCCCGTCACGGCGGTCCTTGTGGAGGACGCCGATCACGTCGGCGCCGTCGTCCATCGTCAGGTGGGGGCGGTGGTCGACCGCGGCGGTGATGTGCGAGTAGTACGTGTCGTCGTCCTCGCCGCGGATGGCGAAGACCGGGATCCCGTACTCGGCGACGAGGGCCGCCGCGACGTCGTCCTGCGTGGAGAGCGGGTTCGAGGCGCAGAGCACGACGTCGGCCCCGCCCGCCTGCAGCGTGCGCGCGAGGTTCGCCGTCTCGGTCGTCACGTGCAGGCAGGCCGAGAGCCGGTGGCCGGCGAGCGGCCGCTCGCGCTCGAAGCGCTCGCGGATCGCGGCCAGCACCGGCATCTGCCGGTCGGCCCACTCGATGCGGACGACGCCCGCCGGGGCGAGCCCGAGGTCCTTGACGTCGTGGCGGGGCGCGGTCGTCGCCATGGCCGCGGGCAAGTCTACTGAAAGCCCTGCCAAGTAACAGTCTGTCACTTGGCGTTGGGCGTCACGGGTCCGCGCGCCCGTAGCGGTCCTCGAGGCGCACGACGTCGTCGAGCTCCGGCGTCGAGACCTCGAGGACGAGCGTGTCCTCGATCGCCCGCCACCGGTGCACGGTCCCGGGCTTGAAGCGAAACGCCCGCCCGGGGCCCACGACCTCGACGTCCGGCGTGCGGCCCGGCTCGCCCACCTCGAGCTCGATCCGCCCGGAGTGGACGTAGATGACCTCGTCCTTGCGGCGGTGGAACTGCAGGCTGAGCTGCTCGCCCGCGTGGATGAAGATCGCCTTCCCGAGGTAGCGCTCGGTGACGGCGTAGACGAGCTCGTAGCCCCACGGCTTCTCGATCCGCTCGACGGGAACGGCGAAGCGGTCGAGATCGAGGAGGTTCGGAGTCAGGTCGCTCATCGCTCGTGTCTTGTGACAAGGCGGTCATACCCCAGCGTTCTCACCGCCGTCAAGCCACCCCGGGTGCGCGCGCAGCTGCTCGTCGGCGGCGCGGAGGTCCTTCGGCGTGTTGACGGTCAGCCAGAGCCCGTCGTGGCGGTAGGCGTGCAGGCGGCGCCGCTCGGCGAGGACCGGGAACGTCGTCCTCTCGTGGTCGCCCCGCTCCGGGAGCTCGGCGAGCGCCTCCTCGCCGAGGACGTAGACGCCGCAGCTGACCCACTGGGACAGGAGCCCGGCTTCGCGAAAAGCCGTCACCCGGTCGTCTTCGTCCAGCTCCACGACGCCGAAGGGCGACCGAGGCCGCGCGACCACGATGGTCGCCGCAGCCCCGGCCTCGCGGTGGCGCGCGAGCAGGGCGCGGACGTCGAGCGCCAGCAGCTCGTCGCCGTTCAGGACGACGAGGTCGCCCTCCTCGGCCCGGCCGCGCGCCGCGAAGCGGATGCCGCCCCCGCGGCCGAGCGGCTCGGGCTCGCCGACGGCGACGATCTCCGGCCCCAGGCCGGCGAGCGCTTCCTCGAAGGCGCCCTCGTGGCCGGCGGAGCAGCTGACGATCACCCGGTCGACGCCGCCACGTGCGAGCAGCCGCACCTGATGGACGGCGAGGGCGCCCCCTCCCACCTCGACGAGCGCCTTCGGGCGCCCCTCGGCGGCGGCGCCCAGCCGCTCCGCCCGCCCGCCCGCCAGGATGAGCGCTTCCACCCGCGCCACCCCCGGGCCGCCTAGAGCGGCCTGAGGCCGCGCGCGATCGCGAGCATCGTCTCGTTCGAGAGCCGGTTTCTGAGCGTGTTCACGACCCAGTAGGCCGCGCCGTTCTCCTCGAACGCGACGATGTGGAGCTTCGGCCCGCTGAAGTAGAGCTTGTAGCGGCGGCCCCGGATCGTTCGCTCGATCGTCGGCCCGTTCAGGATCGGCGCCTCCGTCCAGCTCGTCTGCTGGATCCCCCAGTACTCGTCCGAGCCGGTGACGTACGTCAGCCGGAGGGCGGTGCCGTCGGCGACCTTGTACGTGCGCACCCCGGCCTCGGTCGAGAGCGACGAGGTCTCTTCCCGGACGGTCGGGACCATGACGGGGAAGTCCACCTTCCGGCGGAAGGGACGGACGGCCCCCGCCGACTCGGCGTCGTCGACGACGGCGGGAGGCTGCCGCTCGGGCGTCTCGTCGCGCGGCGCGGGCCCCAGGTTCCCCTGGAACGTCTCGCCGACGATCACCCGCAGCATGGCGGGAAGCCCTGCGCCCGCGGGCGCCTCCTCGACCTCTGCGTCGCCGAAGAGGTCCGCGACGCGCCGGGCGGCCTGCTCGGCTCCCTCGGCGGCGGGATCGTAGAGCACCATGCTGTGGAAGAAGTCGAAGCTCGCGGCGTTGCCGCCGTTCGAGGTCTGGTAGCCGATCTGCCCGAGCAGGTACGCCGCCTCGTCGGCGGCGCCCGCGACGCCGTTCCCGTTCTGCACCTGGACGGTCACCTCCGAGGGCGGCGGCCCGTCGTCGGTCTTCGGCTTCCGGCCGGTGGCGACGTCGAGCGCCTTCTCCGACGCGTTCACGTCGGGGTCGAGGAAGCGGTTGGTGGCCGCCTCGATCTCGCTCTCCGAGACGGTCAGCTCGTTGAAGCCGGCAATGTTCTCGAGGTCGACCTGCTGGAAGTTCCCGGCCGGCAGCTCGTAGACGAGGCGGGCGTAGCTGATCACCTCGTCGGAATCGAGCGCCTGCTTGCCGCCCTTCGCCACCTCGACGTTCTCGGTGATCGTCTTCACGATCCCCGGGAGCTGGAACACGGACCAGTTGCTCGAGACCTGCTGCTTGAACGACTTCACGAACTCCTGCTGCCGCACGACGCGGTAGAGGTCCGAGTCGGTGTGCCGGTAGCGCACGAAGTCGAGCGCGTCCTTGCCGTCGAGGTGCTGGTACCCGGGCTTCAGGTCGATCTCCTCGTACGTCTGGCCGAAGCCGAGGCCCTCGTTGTCGTTGAAGTAGCGCCGGTCGACGTCCATGTAGACGCCGCCCAGCCGGTCGACGATCGTCCGGAAGGCGCGGAAGTTGACCGTGATCATGTAGTTGATCGGGACGCCGGTGAGCTCTTTCACGGTCGTCAGCGTCCCGCGCGGGCCGCAGTAGGCGTACGCCTCGTTGATCCGGCCGCGCCACGGGGGATGCCCCGTGCAGCCGGGGATGTCGACGATCAGGTCGCGCGGGAAGGAGAGGAGCGTGACGGCGTCCTTCTTCGGGTCGGCGCGCAGCAGCATGACGGTGTCCGACCGGGACCCGGCACCCGTCTCGCCGGCGCGGCGGTCGTAGCCGATCACGATCGCGGTCGCCGGCTGCCCCGCCTCGGGAGCGGCGTCGAGCTCCCGCTGAGCGTCGATCACCTCCGGCGAGTGCGCGCGGACTGCCGCGACGCTGTAGTCGAAGTAGAGCTTGACGCCGCCGACGAGCGCGCCGCCGGCGACGAGGGCCGCCACGACGAGCCACATGAGTGCCTTGCCCAGCACCCGCAGCGGGTTGCGCCGCACCCTGTAGAAGGAGCGCTCCGGCGCGGCGGGCGGCCGGGCCGAGGGCGGCGCGCCGGCGCGCAACGGCGGCTGCGGCGGCCGAGGGGGCGCGGCCGCGTCGACTTCGGGTGCCTCGGGAGGCGCGGCTCCGTTGCCGTTCGCGGTCCGCGCTATGCCCTTCTTCATGCTCGTGCGCATCTACGAAAAGTCGCCTCCCGGCGACGGGGACGAGGATACCGCAGGCCGCGGCCGTCCCTCTCCGGTTCTACAGTCCCCGGACCGTCTCCTCCGCAACCCACTGGGCGACGGCGAGCAGGCTCTCGGTCTCGTCGTAGATCCCGAGCTGCTCGTCCGCTCCGCTGCCGCGGGCGAGGATCCGCTCGACGTCGTCGAGCTCGTCCTCGCAGCCGAGCCGCCGAGCGGCGGGCTCGCAGCGTTCCACGAGGGCGAGGAGCGCGTCGCGGGCGGGGCGCTCGGTGTCGTGCTCCAGGTCGACGAGCCGCGCGCCGAGCCCGTCGCGCGCCGCGCGCCATTTGTTCTCGGCCACGAGCGTCACCGGCTGGACCGGCAGCTGCTCGCCCGCCTCGAAGGCCTCCGCGAGGGTCGCGACGAGGCTCTGGGCGAGGGCGGCGAGCGCGCCGACCGACTCGAGGCGCGTCTGCGCGTCGCAGACGCGCAGCTCGATCGTCCCGAGGCGGGGATGCGGCCGCAGGTCCCACCAGATGAACGTGTAGTCGGCGAACGAGTTCGTCTTCACGCCGCGCTCCACGAGCAGCTCGAACTCCTCGTAGGAGGAGAAGGCGGGCGGGAGCCCGGAGCGCGGGAAGGCCTCGAACACCTTCGTCCGCGTCGACGCGATGCCGGTGGGCCGGGCCTGCCAGAAAGGCGAGTTGACCGAGAGCGCGAGCAGCTCGGGCAGGAACGTGCGCGCGGCGTTGGCGCACGCGATCGCCGTGTCCGGGGAGTCGAGGCCGACGTGGACGTGGAGGCCGAAGATGAGCTCCCGCTGGGCGACCCAGCGCATGTCCTCGACGAGCTCCCGGTAGCGCGGCCGGTCGGTGACGTCCTGGTGCTCGTAGAGCGAGAACGGATGCGTCCCGGCCGAGGCGATGAGGGCGTCCCGCTCGGCGGCCGCCTCGCGCAGGCGCGCACGGAGCCCGCGCAGGTCCTGCATCGCCTCCGCGACGGAGCCGGCCGGGTTCGTCGCCACCTCCACGACCGACTGGAGGAGCTCCGCCTTGACGCGGCCCTCGTGCTCCTCGTCCTCGACCTCGGAGAGGATCTCGTCGATCCGCGAGACGAGCTCGAAGCTCTCGCGGCCGACGAGCTGGAACTCCTCCTCGACGCCCAGGCTGAAGGGCCGCCCGTTCCTCCCGAAGTTCTGCTCCACGATCAGCCCGGGTCGTACGCGAGATTGGGAGAGAGCCATCGCTCCGCCTCCCGCACCGCGACACCCTTCCGGGCCGCGTAGTCCTCGACCTGGTCGCGCCCGACGCGCCCGACGGAGAAGTAGCGCGCCGCCGGATGATGGAGGTAGAGGCCGCTGACGCTCGCGGCCGGCATCATCGCGAACGTCTCGGTGAGCTCGATGCCGACCTCGCCGGCGCTGAGCAGGGCGAAGAGCTTGGCTTTCTCCGAATGGTCGGGGCACGCCGGGTAGCCGAACGCGGGCCGGATCCCGCGGAAGCGCTCGGCGATCAGGTCGTCCTTCGTGAGCTGCGCGCCTCCCTCGTACCAGTCGCGCCTGCTCCGCTCGTGCAGGAGCTCGGCGAAGGCCTCGGCGAGCCGGTCGGCGAGCGCCTTCACCATGATGGCGCGGTAGGGGTCGTTCTCCGCGTCGAAGCGCGCGACGAGCTCGTCCGCTCCGTGGACCGCGACCGCGAACGCGCCGACCCGGTCGTCCTCCGGCGAGACGTAGTCGGCCAGGCAGCGGTTGGGCCGCGAGTCGCCGTAGTCGGCCTGCTGGCGCAGCATGCAGAAGCGCGTCCCTTCCTCGAGGACGACGTCGTCCCCCTCGGCGGCGGCGCGCCAGAACCCGTGCACCCCGACCGGGCGCAGGAGCCCGCCTGCGGCGATCTCGTCGAGGAGCTCGTTCGCATGCTCGTAGAGCTCCCGCGCGGCGGCGCCCTTCTCCGGGTCGTCGAGCAGCTTCGGAAACTTCCCCTTCAGCTCCCAGGCGTGGAAGAAGAACTGCCAATCGACGTACTCGCGCAGGCTCTCGACGTCAGCCTCGACGGTCGCCGTGCCGAGGAAGCCGGGCTCGGGGGCCTCGTCGAAGGCGACCTCCTCCCGGTTCGCGCGCGCACGCTGGAGCGGCAGGAGCGGCTTGCGCTCCTTCTCGGCGTGGAGCTCGCGCAGGCGCTCCTGGTTCGCCCGGTTCTCGCCGTCGAGCCGCGCGCGCCGCTCGGGCTCGAGGAGGTCGGAGACGACGCCCACCACGCGCGAGGCGTCGAGGACGTGCAGCGTCGGCCGGCTGTAGGCGGGGGCGATCTTGACCGCCGTGTGCTGGCGCGAGGTGGTCGCCCCGCCGATCAGGAGCGGCAGGTCGAGGCCGCGCCGCTCCATCTCCTTCGCGACGTGCACCATCTCGTCGAGCGAGGGCGTGATCAGGCCCGAGAGCCCGACGACGTCGCAGCCCTCCGCCTCGGCGGTGTCGAGGATCCGGTCGCCCGGCACCATCACGCCCAGGTCGACGACGTCGTAGCTGTTGCAGCCGAGCACGACGCCGACGATGTTCTTGCCGATGTCGTGGACGTCGCCCTTGACGGTGGCGAGGACGACCTTGCCGCGCGCCCGGCCGTTCCCACCCGCCTTCTCGGCCTCCATGAACGGCTCCAGGTAGGCGACGGCGCGCTTCATCGCCCGCGCGCTCTTCACCACCTGGGGCAGGAACATCTTCCCCGAGCCGAAGAGGTCGCCGACGATGCCCATGCCGTCCATGAGGGGTCCCTCGATCACGTCGAGCGGCCGCGGCAGCTTCTGCCGGGCCTCCTCGGTGTCCTCCTCGATGAAGTCGACGATCCCGTGCACGAGCGCATGGGCCAGCCGCTGCTCGACCTCGGCCTCGCGCCAGGAGAGGTCGAGCTCCCGCTTCGTCCCCTCGCCGCGGACGCTCTCGGCGAAGGCCACGAGGCGCTCGGTCGCGTCGGGCCGGCGGTCGAAGAGGACGTCCTCGACGTGCTCGAGCAGGTCGGGCGCCAGGTCCTCGTAGACCGCGAGCTGCCCCGCGTTGACGATGCCCATGTCAAGCCCCGCCTGGATGGCGTGGTAGAGGAACGCCGAATGCATCGCCTCGCGCACGACCTCGTTCCCGCGGAAGGAGAAGGAGAGGTTCGAGATGCCGCCCGAGACCTTGGCGCCGGGGCAGCGCTCCTTGATGCGGGGCACCGCCTCGATGAACGCCTTCGCGAAGTCGGCATGCTCCTCCATCCCGGTGGCGACGGCGAGGACGTTGGGGTCGAAGACGACGTCCTCGGGCGGGAAGCCGACCTCGTCCACGAGCAGGCGGTAGGCGCGCTCGCAGATCTCGACCTTGCGGTCTGCCGTCTCGGCCTGTCCCGCCTCGTCGAACGCCATCACGACGACGCCGGCGCCGTAGCGGCGCACGGTCCGCGCCTTCGCGAGGAAGTCCTCCTCCCCCTCCTTGAGGCTCAGCGAGTTGACGACACCCTTCCCCTGGACGCACTTGAGCCCCGCCTCGATCACCGACCAGCGGGAGCTGTCGACCACGATCGGGAGCCGGGCCGCCTCCGGCTCGGTCGCCAGGAGGTTGAGGAACCTCGTCATGGCCAGCTCGGAGTCGAGGAGGTCCGCGTCCATGTTCACGTCGAGGAGGTTGGCGCCGCCCCGCACCTGGTCGAGGGCAACGTCGACCGCTCCCTGGAAGTCCCCCGACTCGATCAGCCGGCGGAAGCGGGCGGAGCCCGTCACGTTCGTGCGCTCGCCGATCATGACGAAGTTCGCGTCCTCGAAGATCGAGAAGGGCTCGAGCCCGCTGAACCGCGTCACCGGGCGATGCTCCGGCACCTCGCGCGGTCGGAGCCCGCTCACGGCCTCCGCGATCGCCCCCGTGTGCTCCGGTGTCGTGCCGCAGCACCCGCCGACGAGGTTGACGAGCCCCTCCTCGGCGAAGGCGCGCAGGAGCGCGCTCGTCGTCTCCGGCCCCTCGTCGTAGCCGCCGAAGGCGTTCGGCAGGCCGGCGTTCGGATGGCAGCTCGTGAAGCAATCGGCGAGCCGGGACAGCTCTTCGACGTGCGGGCGCATCTCGCGCGCGCCGAGCGAGCAGTTGACGCCGGCCACGAGCGGGGCGGCGTGCTCGATCGACGCCCAGAACGCCTCGAGCGTCTGGCCGGAGAGCGTCCGCCCGGAGAGGTCGACGATCGTCACGGAGATCCAGAGCGGCAGCTCGACGCCCTTCTCGTCGAAGACGTCGCGCGCGGCCGCGATCGC
>JAICGP010000037.1 GCA_025923055.1 Thermoleophilia bacterium | reverse complement strand
TGGGACGAACGACATTCCGCCGAACCCTCCTAGCCGTAGGTGATGCGGCGGAGGTCGAGCTCGCGCAGGTGACGGCGGTCGGGCGGGACGAGGACGCAGGCGACCTCGGGCCGCGCCAGAGCGCGGGCAACGCCCTCCTCGTCCGCGGCCCGCACGACGACGGGCGTGCCGGCGGCGTGAGCCTCGCGCAGCGCCTGCTCGTCATCGACCCCGTCGAGGACGAGCGCCTCGTCGAGCGGGATCTCGTCCTCCCCCTCGACCGCGATCTCCGGCACCTGCCGGCCGGTCGCGCCGAACCACCGGTCTCTCATCGGGCGCCCGCCCGGAAGACGAACCAGGGCGCCTGACAGGCGTCGCGCAGAGCGAGGCCGCGTCCTCGCTCGCGTCTATATGCCCTCATATGGACGCTCTCTGCGTCCTTGCCTCGCACCACGTGTCGTGTGTCATCCACCGTGGCCACCTTCCAGACGGACGCCTAGCTGCCCCTCAGACCGTCACCGTCTCGCCGGGCTCCGGCGCGATCACCTCGACGTCCGGCGCCCGCTCGCGCAGCTCGTCCGGCGTGCCTGCGAGCAGCTCGAAGGTGCCGTAGTGGCAGGGGATGCAGCGCTTCACGCCCAGGAGCTCCAGCGCGACCGCGGCCTCGCGGGGGTCCATCGTGTAGTGACCCCCGATCGGAAGGACGGCGACGTCGGGCTCGTAGATCCGGCCGATCAGCTGCATGTCCCCGAAGACGCAGGTGTCGCCGGCGAAGTAGATCGTCGTGCCGTTCTCGAACTCGACCACGAAGCCCGCCGCTTCGCCGGCATACGTCCCGTCCGGGCACGCGCTCGAGTGCTTCGCGTCGGTGAGCGTGAAGCGGACACCCGCCTTCTCGACCGTCCCGCCCTTGTTGAAGGCCTCGGTCGTCTCGTCCTCGAGGCCCTGTCGGCCGAGCCACTCCCGCAGCTCCACCTGGGCGACGACCGGGCAGCCGAACCGCTTCGCCAGCTCGACCGTCTCGCCGACGTGGTCGCCGTGACCGTGGGTGACTGCGAGCACGTCGACACGCTCCGGGCTCCGCTCGGCTTCCGGGCACTTCGGATTGCCGAGCCAGGGGTCGAGGTAGATCCGCCTTCCTCCCGGGCTGTCGACCCGGAAGGCCGCGTGACCGAGCCAGGTCACCGCCGTATCCGCCATGCCGCCTCCTTTCCCGTGCTGGCGGCCAGCGTAACGAAGGAGGACGGCGCGGAGCGACGAACTGCGGGCTCATGCGGGACACGCGCAGCGGCGCCGGTGCGATGGCCGTCGAGGTGGCCGGCGCTCTCCTCTTCGCGACTGCCGTCTCCGATGCCCTCGGCCTCGCCGCCGTCTCCTTCTACCTCCTCGTCCTCGGCGTCCCGCTGACGGCGATCGCCGGGCTCCTTCTCTTCGCGCGTGTCGTGGACACGGTGAACGGCTCCGGCGCCGACGCGCTCGGACGGCTCCAGACGGTCCTTGCCTCGCTGCTCGTCGTCACCGTCGTCCTCGGCGCCGCGGCGCGCGCGCCGGCGGTGGCGGAGGACGCGGTGCCGCCCGCTGCGACGGCAGCCCTAGCTCTCGCCTTCGCGATCCTCGTCGTCCAGGCGCTGCTCGCCCTCGTTCCCGTCAGGGGGCAGCGCGCGTAGGACGAAGGCCCGCACGCGCCGCTCCTTGCCCTTCACGGGCAGCTCGCCGAGGTCCTCGACGTCCGCCCGGTCTCCGAGGGCCGCCCGCGTGCGCCCGGCGATCACCACCTCGCCCGCGCGTGCCTGCCCCTCGAGGCGGGCGCCGGTGTTCACGACGTCGCCCGTCGGGGTGAAGGTGCGCGCGCCGGGCGCCCGCACGAGCCCGACATGCGCCTCGCCGGAGTTGACGCCGACGCGGAAGCGCGGCCAGTCGGGATGGCGCGCGGCGACCCGGCCGGTGGCGGCCTGGAGCTCGAGCCCGGCACGGGCGGCCCTCTCCTCGTGCCCGGGACCCTTGAAAACCGCGAAGACGGCGTCGCCGCTCGTCTGGACGAGCTCGCCGTTCTGGTGCTCGACGGCGGGCGCGGCCGCGGCGAAGTACTCGTTCAGCATCGCCCGCACCTCGTCGGGCGGCGTCCGCTCCGAGAACGCGGTGAAGCCCTGGAGGTCGGCGAAGAGCACGCTCAGGTCCTCCGGCCGGCCCAGCGTTCGCTCCTCGTAGAGGTCGGCGAAGATCTCGGCTCCCTCGCGCTGCCACTCGCGCCAGACGCTTCGGGCCACGAGCCCGAAGGCGACGAGCATGAGCAGGTGCCACTCCCACCAGCTCGCGTGCCAGTTGCGCGAGATCGCGACGGTGAGCATCGCCTCGGCGAGCAGCACCCACGCGGCGACCACGGCGAGCGCCACGGGGGTGCGCCGGACGGCGTAGAGGCGGGCGAAGCGGTAGGCGGCGTACCCGTAGAGCACGGCGCCCACCACCCAGAGACCGAGCACCGGGTCGCGCGCCTCCTCGGGCGTGATCGGCTCCTCGAGCGGCGGCAGCGTCCCGAGGGCGATCGCCGCCCACGCGGCCAGCGCTACGCCGAGCGCTCCGAAGAGCACCAGCCGGTTCCGCACGAGCGACTCGGCCCGCTCGGGCGAGAGCGGGAGCGCCGAGGCGACCGCGAATCCGCTCGCGAGCAGCAGCCCGACGGCGGAGGCGATCTGGAAGCCGGCGTTCGACGCGTCCAGCAGGACGCCCGGCGTGGCGAGGGCGTGGAGGGCGAGGAAGCCCGAGCTCGTCAGGAACGCGAGCGCGATCAGGAGCACCCGCGCGTCGCCTCGCCGCCCGGCTGACTCCGCCATCAGGAAGCCGAGCCCGAAGCTCAGGACGGCGGCGGCCAGGACGAGCCAGAAATGACCCGGGTGGTTCTCCCAGACGACGTCGAGCCGCGGAACGCCGAGCAGCAGCAGGAGGCCCGCGAGCGGGAGCAGGAGGGCGGCCGCCCGCAGCGCGAGCCCGCTCTCGCTCACAGCACGGCGCGGAGCTCCCGCTCGTAGTCGGCTCCGCGGAAGTCGTTGAGCTCGTGGGGCGGCAGGAGGATCTCACGGACGCCGCCGCCGTTCGCCACGTAGACGGCCGGATAGATCTCCCCCGCCGCGTTCATCTCGACGGCGACGGCCGTGGAGCGGCCGCCGGGGTCGTCGAGCCAGCCGGCCAGCGGGAGGATCTCGGTCTCGCCGTCCTCGGAGACCGTGCGGGCGAGATACGACTTCTGCGCCCAGAGCTCCGGCGCGCTCGAGACCTCGTCGAGGAGGTACGGGACGAGCCGGTCCCGCTCCACCCGCTCGCGGGGCGCACGGACGCCGAGGTGGTTCGCGGCCAGGTGCGCGGCCATCACGCGGGCGTTGTAGCGGAAGCCGTGCACGGCGGCGGAGGAGGCGCCGACGCCGTGCTTGCGAAGGCCCGCGGCCCCCTGCGTCGCGTTCCCCGCGAAGTAGATCCCGGAGCCGGGCGCGCTCTCCCAGAACGGCGTCAGGGCGGGGATGCGGCCCTGGGCGACGGTGCGGACGCCCAGCGCGGGCAGGTCGAGGAGCGGCGCGGAGAAGCCGGTCGCGGCGAACACGTCGTCCACCTCGAGGTCGATCGGGCCCGGCCGCGTCGTGCCCTGCCCGACGACGCCCCACCTCTCGCCCCGGCGCTCGATCCGCTCCACGGCGAGGTCGAGCGCGAACGTCCCGCCGCCCAGGCCGTAGTCCTCGTACGGCTGCAGGTAGCGGACGCGCACCGTCGAGAGCGCGATCACCGTGGTCTGCACGGGCCGCGGCGAGCCGAGGATCACCTGCCGCGCCCACGGGAGGAGCCCGTCGGCGATCTCGAAGGCCGAGTTGCGCTTGCCGACGACGAAGACGCGCCGGCCCTGGTACTCGGGCGGGTCGCCGCACTCGACGTAGTGCGGCACCTGCTCGATCCCGGGGATTGGCGACTTCCACGGCGTCGTCACGCCGACCGCGAAGACGGCGGCGCGGCAGCGGTACTCGCCGTCCGACGTCGTGAGCACGAGGCGGCCGTCGTCGTCGCGCCGGGTCGCCTCCCAGCGGCAGCTGTAGCGGACACTGACCGGCACGCGGTTCGCGAACGCTGCCAGGCCCTGCTCCATCTCCGGTCGGGACGGCACCATGAACGTCCGGTCCATGAACTCGGGGACGAGCGCCTGGTGCTCGGCCTCCTCCGCGAGGAGGCTGTTGTGGTCGAACCACTCGTAGGCGCGCGCGCCGCGCTCGGCGGGCGCGTCCGGCTTCGACCAGGAGAGCAGGCGCTGGAAGATCGGATAGAGGCGGAACATCCCGCCGGGCTCCTCGTCGGCCGAGAGGACGGCGTGCTCGACGCCGAGGCGGGAGAGGCAGTAGCTCGTCTGCAGGCCGCCCGGCCCGCTTCCGACGACGACAACCGGGTAGTCCCCCGGCGGAAAGGGGCGCTCGTCGGTGGAGGCCACTACTCCAGGAGGTCCCGGAGCCGGCGCGTCACGGTCTGCAGCATCCGGTACGTCACCTGCGGGTAGTGCAGGAGGAACGCCTCGAGCTGCGGCCCCGGGATCTCGAGGCAATGGAGCGGCGTGCGGGCGACGACGTCGGCGGTCGGCCTGCAGACCAGGAGCGTCGAGACCTCGCCGAAGAAGTCCCCTCGCCGCAGCCTCCTCGGCTCGCTCCCGTCCGGGATCTCGACGGCCGCCTCGCCGTCGAGGATGACGAAGAGCCCGCCGCCGGAGAGGCCGCGCCGGAGGACGCGCTCGCCCTCCGCGAAGCTGCGCTCCCACTCCGGATCGGCGATCGCCTCGAGATCGGGGTCGCCGAGGTCGGCGAAGAGCGCCAGGCCGGCCAGGCTGCGGACGAGCTCGTCGCGGGCGTCGACGGACATGGTGACGAGGCTACAGGTCCAGATCCCGCGCCGCGAAGTGCACGGCCTCGGAGAAGGTCGGGAACGGCTGGATCGTGTCGCGGAGGACGTCGATGGGCACGGCGGCCCGCACGGCGAGCGTCAGCTGCCCGAGCCACTCGCCGGCCTCGGGACCGACCGCGGTGGCGCCGACGAGCACGCGCCGCTCCGGGTCGGCGTAGAGCTTGAGCAGGCCCGGTCGCTTCGGCTTCTGGAAGGTCGACGTCCGTGAGACCGACTCGATCTTCCACGAGGACGTGACCGCGCCCTCGCCGGAGGTGTCGCCGACGGACGCGACCTGGGGATCCGTGAAGACCGCCGCCGGGATGGCGCGGTAGTCGGCGCGGGCGTCGCCGCCGGCGACGTTCGCCGCCGCGACCCGCCCCTGGTACTTGCCCACGTGCGTGAAGAGGGCGACGCCGGTGACGTCCCCGGCCGCCCAGACGCCCTCGCCGGCGTTGAGGCGCTCGTCCACGACGATGCCCCGCCGCTCGATCGTGATGCCGAGCCGCTCGAAGCCGAAGCCGTCCACGTGCGGCCTGCGGCCCGTGGCGGCGAGGAGCTGCTCGGCCTCGACGGGCGGCTCGCCCTCGAGCTCGAGCCGGAAGTGGGATCCGCCGCCCCCCTCGACCCGCGTCGCCTTCGCGCCGAGCCGGAGCTCGATCCCCTCCTCCCGGAAGGCCTCGGCGAGGATCTCGCCCGCCTGGGGGTCGTTGCGGGGCAGGAGGTGCGGGCCGTTCTGGACGAGCGTGACGCGCGACCCGAGGCGCGCGTAGACCTGCGCCAGCTCGCAGCCGACGGCGCCGCCGCCGACGATCGCGAGGCTCTCCGGCACTGCGCTCGCGCTCGTCGCCTCCCGGCTGCCCCAGTGGGCCAGCTCGGCGAGCCCCTCGACGGGCGGCGCGGTCGGCAGCGAGCCCGTCGCGACGAGCAGGTGGTCGTACGGAAGCTCGCGCCCGTCCACCCGGACGAGGCCCGGCTCGGCGACCACGCCGGTGCCGCGCACGAGCTCGGCGCCCTGCTTCGCCAGCCAGTCGGCCTGGCTCGTGTCGTCCTTCTCGGCGATCTCGTCCCGCCATTCGAAGACCCGTGCGGCGTCTACGGCGGACACCGCCTCGGCGGCGCCGGGTGCGAGCCTCGCGCGCGCGACCACCTCGAGCGGCCGGAGCAGCGTCTTCGAGGGGATGCACGCCCAGTAGGAGCACTCGCCGCCGACGAGCTCGTGCTCCACCACGACGACCTGCGCGTCGGGCTCGCGGCGTCGCAGCGTCGCCACGAACGCCTCGCCGGTCGCACCGGCGCCGAGGACGACGACTCTCAGCGACACTAGCCCACCGGGAACGGGAGGAACTCGACCGCGTCCCGGGCGATGTCGATGAGCGGGTCGGCCGCGAGCAGGCTGCCGACGGCGACGACGACGGAGGCGGCGACCGAGGCGACGAGCAGCCGGTCCGGAGGCGGCGAGCCGCCCGCAGCGACCGCCAGCTCCCGCGGCTGCATGAACATCGCCCGGATGACGCCGACGTAGTAGTAGATGGAGACCGCCGTGAAGACCGCGCCGACGATGGCGAGCCACGTCCAGCCACGCTCGATCACGGCCGCGAAGGCGTAGATCTTGCCGAGGAAGATGCCGGCCGGCGGCAGGCCGATGAAGCCGAACATGAAGAGCGCCATCGAGCCGCCGAGGAAGGGCCGCTCCCAGCCGAAGCCGGCGAGGTTTCCGACCGTGACCGGCGCGGCCAGCTCGCGCTCGCGGACGGCGACGACGGCGAACGCGCCGACGCTCATCGCCGAGTAGGCGATCAGGTAGTAGAGCAGCGCGCGGCCGCCGAGCTCGTTCCCCGCGGCGATCGGCATGAGCAGGAAGCCGGCGTGGGAGATGCTCGAGTAGGCGAGCATCCGCTTGACGCTCACCTGCACGAGCGCGGCGAGGTTCCCCCAGGCGAGCGAAGCGCAGACGATCACCGCTAGGGCGACCGTCCAGAGCTCCTCCTCGCCCGGGAACGCGGTCACCAGCAGCCGCAGGGTCACGACGAGCGCCGCCACCTTCGTCGCCGCCGCCATGAAGCCCGTCACCGGCGTCGGGGCGCCCTCGTAGACGTCCGGCGTCCACATGTGGAACGGCGCGGCGGACGCCTTGAAGCCGAGGCCGACGAGCACCATCGCGAGGCCGGCGACGAGGAAGAGCCGCTCGCCCTCGGCCGTGCCCGCCGCGATCTCCTCGAAGCCGATCGCCCCCGTCGCGCCGTAGACGAGCGCGCTCCCGAAGAGGAGGATCGCCGAACCGAAGCTGCCCACGATCAGGTACTTCAGCCCCGCCTCCAGCCCCGGCAGCCGCTCGACCGCGATCGCCGTCAGGACGTAGAGGCAGATCGAGAACCACTCGAGGCCGAGGAAGAGCGTCATCAGGTTGTTGGCGGCGACGAAGAACGCCATGCCGCTCGCCGCCGTGAGGAGGAGCGCCCAGTACTCGCCGGCGCGCTCCACCCGCTCGGGCTCCCGGTAGGAGACGCCCACGGTGAGGAGGCCGGCCCCCATGACGAGCACCTGCGCGAGCTCGGCCAGCCGGTCGCGCCGGATCGCCTCGGAGACGATGCCGCGGCCGCTCTCGTCGGCGACGAAGAGCGCGATCGCGGCGGCGGCCGCGCCGACGAAGCAGATCGCCGCGACGGCCGCGCCGAAGCCCCGGCGCACCCCCGGCGGGAGGAAGAGGCTGGCGAGCAGCACGACGCTCGCGCCGGCCAGCGTGATCAGCACGGGCGAGAGCGCCGCCCAGTCGATCGTCGGCGCGGTGAACTCGTCCATCAGAAGAGCGCCCCGGAGAGGCGGTCGGTGATCGCGGCGGGCCAAAACGAGAGCGCGAGCAGGACGACGACGAGGGGCGCGATCACGCCCACCTCGGCGGGGCGGAGGTCGAGCGCCTCTGCGGGCACGGCGCTGCCGACGTTCTCGTGCAGGACGGCGGAGACGAGGCGGAGCATGTACATGGCGGCGAGGACGATCGCGATCGCGCCGACGACCGCCCAGCCCCAGCCGACGGCGAACGCCCCGTTGAGGACGAGGAACTCGGCGGCGAACGCGCTCGACCCGGGCACCGCGAGCGCGATCACCCCGGTCGTGATGAGGATGGTGGCCAGGACGGGGCGTCCCCGCGCCAGGCCGCCGAGGAGCACGAGCTGCCCCGTGCTCGCCCGCCGCTCGATCGCCCCGGCGAGCAGGAAGAGCGCCGCGGAGATGAGCCCGTGGTTCACCATCTGGAGGAGCGCTCCCGTGTAGCCGGAGGCGTTGGCGGCGAAGAGCCCGATCAGGATCAGGTTCATCTGTGCGAGGCTCGAGTAGGCAACGACGCCGCGGACGTCCGGCGCTCGGAAGGCGAGCAGCGAGCCGTACACGAGCCCGATCGACGCGAGCACGAGCGCCGGCACGCGCCAGTCCTCGGCCGGGCCCGGGTAGAAGGGGATCGCGATCGCGAGGAAGCCGTACGCGGCGGTCTTCGAGATGACGCCCGAGAGGACGGCGGCCACCTCCGGCGGCGACTCGCGGTACGCGTCGGGCAGCCAGCCGTGGAACGGGAAGAGCGGCGCCTTGACCGCGAAGGCGGCCGCGAAGCCCAGGAATATCCAGGTGCTCGACCCCCGGCCGGCCGCGGACGTCATGTCGAACGTGCCAGCCTGGAGGCCGGCCGCGATGATGGCCACGAGCATGAGCAGCGAGCCGGCCATCGTGTAGACGACGAACTTCACCGTCGCGCCGAGCCGTCCCGGACCGCCCCAGACGCCGATCAGGACGTAGAGCGGGATCAGCATGGCCTCCCAGAAGACGTAGAAGAGCACGAGGTCCTGGGCGGCGAAGACGCCGACCGTCGCGCCCTCGAGGAAGAGGAGCAGGCTCAGGTAGACGCCCGCGCGCTCGCGCCCGACCCAGAAGCCGTAGCCCACGGCTGCCGCCGTCCCGACGGCGGTGAGCCCGACGAGCCAGAGCGTGTAGTCGTGCAGCCCGACCCGGTAGGCGACGTCGAGGTCGGCAAACCAGACCCGGTCGGCTCCGGCCTGCGGCTCCGCCGCGCCGAAGTCGAAGTTGAGCGCTGTCCCGATCCAGAAGGCGAGCTCGGCGAGCGCGACGAGAAGCGCGAAGCCGCCCGCCGCCCGCGGGGTGAGCCACGGCGCGAACCAGAGCGCCACGGCGCCGGCGATCGGCAGCAGGATGAGGACGGTGGTCTCCACGCGCTAGGCCACGAGGAGGAAGACGACGGCGAGGACGGCGAGGCCCATGGCAAGCGCCAGCACATAGGCGCGGACGCCGCCGGTCTGGGTGGCGGCGACCCGGTCGGAGACGTCGCGGACGCCCGTGGCGAGGCCGCCGAGCGAGCGGAGGACGAGCGGCTCCTCGATCCGGCGTCCCAGCCAGAGCGCCAGCCGTGAGGACGGGGCGTAGAACGCGGCGTCGTAGGCCTCGTCGAAGTAGAGCTTGTGCTCGAGCGTCCGCGCCGCCCAGGGGTAGCGGCGCCGGATCGCGGCGGGCCGCTCGCCGGGTCGGCGGTAGAGCGCCCAGGCGACCGCGATCCCGCCGAGCGCAGCGGCGAGCGAGGCGAGGATCGAGAAGGCCGCGGTGATCCCCGTCGCCTCCTCGGCGGACTCGGCGACGGGCTCGAGCCACGTGTCGACGGCGTGCCAGACGCCGGGGATCTGGAGGAGGCCGCCGACGGCCGAGAGCACGGCCAGCACGGCGACCGGCCACATCATCGCGAGCGGTCCCTCGAACCGCTCCCGGTGCAGGTGCTCGCGCGCGAACGGCGAGACCTCGCCGAAGAAGACGACGAAGACGAGCCGGAACGTGTAGAGCGCGGTCAGGAAGGCGCCCGCAATCCCAGCCGCCCAGAGGATCCAGCCGAGCGTGCCAGCGTTCGCCGCGCTCGAGAGGATCGCGTCCTTCGAGAAGAACCCGGCGAAGGGCGGGATCGCGGCGAGCGCGAGCGAGCCGACGAGGAAGGCGCGAAAGGTCCACGGCAGCTCGCGCGCGAGGCCCCCCATCCGGCGGATGTCCTGCTCGTCGGCGAGGGCGTGGATGACGACGCCTGCGGCCATGAAGAGGAGCGCCTTGAAGAAGGCGTGGGTCATCAGGTGGAAGAGACCGGCGCCGTAGGCGCCGAGACCGACGCCCACGAACATGTAGCCGATCTGGCTCATGGTCGAGTACGCGATGACGCGCTTGATGTCGGTCTGCACGAGCGCGACCAGTCCCGCGACGAGGAGCGTCACGGCGCCGAGGATCCCGGCGAGCTCCTGCACGTCCACGGCGAGCTCGAAGAGCGGGCTCGTGCGCGCGATCAGGTAGACGCCCGCGGTCACCATCGTCGCCGCGTGGATGAGGGCGCTGACGGGCGTCGGGCCTTCCATCGCGTCCGGGAGCCAGGTGTGCAGCGGGACCTGTGCCGACTTGGCCACGGCTCCGCCGAGCAGCCCGAGCGCCACGAGCACGGCGACCGTGCTCCCCTCGCCGAGCGCCTCGGGCGCGTCGGCGAAGACCGTCTCGAAGTCGAGGGCGCCGACCCGCTGGATGACGAGGAAGAGCGCGAGCGCGAAGGTCGCGTCCCCGATCGCGTTCATGACGAACGCCTTCTTGCCGGCCGCCACGGCCTCTCGGCGCGCGTGCCAGAAGTTGATCAGCAGGTAGGAGGAGAGGCCGACCATGCCCCAGCCGGCCAGGAGCAGGAGCAGGTTTCCCGACTGGACGAGGAGGAGCATCGAGAAGACGAAGAGGGCCTTGTAGGCGTGGTAGCGGCGTTCTTCCACGTCGCCGTGCATGTAGCCGACGGCGTAGGAGAGGATCAGGAACCCGACTCCCGAGACGACGAGCATCATGAAGACCGAGAGTGGGTCGATCAGGATCTCCGCGCCGATCTCGAGATCGCCGGCGGAGAGCCACGTCCAGAGCGTCGAGAGCTCCGAGCGGTCGTCGTGCTCCCTGCCGAGGAGCGTGAAGAAGACGACGAGGGAGCAGAGGAACGAGACGCCCGTCGAGGCCGCGGCCAGGACGCCGGCGGCGAAGCGGCCGATGCGGTCGCCGGCGAGCGCGATCGCGACGACGGCCACGGCAGGGGAGAAGAGCGCGGTCCAGGCGAGCGCTTCCATCAGCCGCGCAGCGACGTGAGGCGGTCGACGTCCAGGTCGGCCCGCTGACGGGAGACGGCGACGATGAGCCCGAGCCCGAGCACCGCCTCGGCGGCGGCGACCACCATGACCGTCAGGGCGAAGATCTGTCCGTCCCCGTCCCCGAGGCGGCGGGCGAAGGCGATCAGCGCGAGGTTGCCCGCGTTCAGCATGATCTCGAGCGCCAGCAGGATGATGAGCGGGCTGCGGCGGAGGAGCACACCGAGCGCGCCCGTGGCGAAGAGGACGACCGAGAGGACGAGGTAGGCGGCGATGCCCGGCCCGAGCATCAGCGCTCGCCCCGCTCCCGCGGCCTAGGCATGGCGCTCCCGAGGATGACCCCGCCGACGGCGGCCACGAGGAGGACGATGGACGTCACCTCGAAGGCGAGCAGGTGGTCGGAGAGGAACAGGTTCCCGATCTGGGCCGGTGAGCCGAACGCCTCCCCCACGTCGGCGGCGTCGCTCAGCCGCTCGTCGGCCTGGAGCGCGATCACGACGACGACCTCGACCGCGATCGCGCCGGCAGCGACGACCGCGGCGACGGCCTGGAGCGTGGGCCCGCCCGCCCAGGGCGTGTCGGCCTGCCCCCCGAGGTAGGCGATCACGAACAGGAACATCACGACCACGGCGCCCGCGTAGACGAGCACCTGCGCCGCCGCCACGAACTCCGCCTCGAGCAGGAGGTAGAGGACGGCGAGCGAGGCGAGGTTCCCGATCAGCGCGAGCGCGCTGTAGAAGGGGTTCGAGAAGAGGACGACCGCGAGCCCGGATGCGAGGAGCGCGAGCGCCGCGACGACCCAGACCAGCCAGACGAGGAACTCCTCCACTAGTGCCCCTCCAGGTAGTGCTGCCCGGCTTCTGCGTCGCGGGGCAGAAGTGCGGCTTGTATTGCCTGCTGGGGCACTGCTTAGCTTTCTGCCTTCCAGACGGGCGTCGGTGTGTCGTAGGCCTCGCGGTCGGCGACCGGCATCCGCTTCACGGGCTCCGCGAGGAGCATGTCCTTCGTGTAGATGAGGTCGTCGCGGGAGTACTCGGAGAGCTCGTACTCGGCCTCGAGCGTGATCGCGTCGAAGGGGCAGGCGAGCTCGCAGTAGCCGCAGAAGATGCAGCGGGAGAGGTTGATCTCGTAGATGCGCGCGTAGCGCTCGCCCGGCGAGACGCGGTTCTCGGGCGTGTTCTCGGCGGCGACCACCCTGATGCAGTCCGCCGGGCAGGCGGCGGCGCAGAGCGAGCAGCCGACGCACTTCTCGAGGCCGTTCTCGTGGCGCCAGAGCCGGTGACGACCCCGGAAGCGCGGGTAGACCGGCCGCTTGTACTCGGGGTATTGCTGGGTGATCGGCTTCCGGAACATCTGCCGGAAGGTGACGGCGAAGCCCTTGAAGCTGTCGAAGGGCTGTGGGCTCATCGGGCGGCCTCCGGCCGATGAGGGGGAGGGTGTGTGAGGGAGCCGTGAGGTTCCCTCACCGCGTCAAGGAAGGGGGCACGTGGGGAAAAAACGGTTTCCGCAACGCGAGCGAGCTGAAGGCGAGCGACGCTCATGCGTAGACGACGATGACGGCGGTGACGACGGCGTTGAGCGTGGCGACCGGCAAGAGCACCTTCCAGCCCACCTGCATGAGCTGGTCGTAGCGGAGGCGCGGCAGTGTCGCGCGCAGCCACATGAAGAGGAAGACGACGAGGAGCAGCTTGACGACGAACCAGAGCGGCCCTGGCAGCACCGGTCCGCTCCAGCCGCCGAAGAAGAGCGTCACGGCGAGGCCGGAGAGCGTGATCACGTTGATGTACTCGGCCATCGCGAAGAGGGCGTAGCGCATACCGCTGTACTCGGTCTGGTAGCCGGCGACGAGCTCGGTCTCGGCCTCGGGCAGGTCGAAGGGGGGCCGGTTCGTCTCGGCGACGCCGGCCACGAGGAAGACGATCAGCCCGACTGCCTGGGGCCCGACGAACCACATCGTCTCCTGCTGGCGGGCGACGATCTCCGTGAGCGAGAGGGTCTCCGCCATGAGGACGACGCCCAGCACCGAGAGGGCGAGCGAGACCTCGTAGGAGACGAGCTGCGCGGCCGTCCGCATCGAGCCGAGCAGCGAGTACTTCGAGCTGCTCGCCCACCCGCCGACGAGGAAGGCGTAGATGCCGACTGCCCCGAGCGCGAAGAGGAGCAGAAGGCCGATCGAGACGTCGACGACCCGCCCGCTGACGTCGTAGCTCCCGATCTGCCAGCCGGCCCCGAAGGGGATGACGGCGAAGGCCGCGAGCGCCGTGAACGCGGCGACGACCGGCGCCGCGAAGTAGAGGAGGCTGATCGAGGTCGTGGGCGAGAAGCTCTCCTTGCGGATGAACTTGACGAGGTCGGCGATCGGCTGCAGGAGCCCGTACGGCCCCGCGCGGTTGGGGCCGTAGCGGAGCTGCATGCGTCCGAGCGCCTTGCGCTCCAGCCACGTCGCCCAGGCGAAGCCGAGCAGCACGAGGTTGACGACGACGAACGCCTTGATGACGTGGATCCACCAGGGCTCGTTCAGCGCCTCAGGCACCGGCCTTCGCCACCTGAACGCGGTCCTCGAAGCCCTCGGCGTGCTCGTCGGCGATGCGGACGACGCCGGTCCGCAACCGGCGGTTGAGGCGGGCGCGGAGCTCCCTGGACGTCCCGTTCGAGCTCACCGCGACCGTCTCGCCGGCTGCGATGCCGCGCGTCTGCGCGTCGTCCCAGGCGAGCTCGACCTCCGGCGCGGGGCGCTGGAAGGCGAGCTGGGGGACCCGCTCGACCGCGGTCCCGCTGAAGAGCGGCCGGAAGCGGACGAGCTCGAGCCCGGGCCCGGCCGCCTTCCCGGCGGACACCTGAGGATCGGGCTGCGACCAGGCGAACTCGTCGGCCGGCGGCAGCTCGGCCTGCTCGGGGGCGCCCGGCGCCGCCCACGGGGCGATGTCGAGGCCGAGGCGCTCGCCGAGGCGTGAGAGCCATTCGAGCTCGTCCGGGCCCGGCGGGGCGACGGCGCGCCGGACGCGCTGCGGGCGGCCCTCGAGGTTGACGAACGTGCCGTCCCGCTCGAGGTAGCCCGTCCCCGGGAGGACGACGTGCGACCAGGCGGTCACCTCGCTCTGGTACATCGCCGTCGTGAGGACGAAGCGTGCCCGCGCGGCAAGCTCGCGGACGCGCGGGTCGGACGCCGCCTCGTCCCCGGAGACCACGAGTGCGCCGATCTCGTCCTCCGGGATCGGATCCGAGCCGCCTTCGCCGACCGCGTGCCACGCGGCTGCGACGCCGCGGCCGTTCGGGGCGCGCGGGAGGACGTAGAGCGCCACGTCCGCGCCGCCGCTCTCGTGCAGCTCGTTGGCGAGCGCACCGACGTGGCGGCCCCCGGTCTCGTCGTCCTGCGACCAGACAAGCGCCACCCGTTTCGCTCCCTTCAGGCTCTCGGAGGTCGCGCGCAGCTCCTTCGGGACGCGCTTGCCGCCCTCGCGGAGAGCGGCGCAGACCTGGGCGGCCGTGCCGGGCGCCACGGGGACGCTGCCGCCCGGGTTCAGGGTGACGACCTCGGCCCCGGCCCGGCGCGCGGAGCGCAGCCACAGGTCGACGATCGGGGCCCGCTCGACGACGGGGTCGTCGCCGAGCACGAGGCAGACCTCCGCGTCGCGGATCGCGGCGAGGGGCGCCCGGAAGGCGTCGAGCCCGGGATCCCAGTCGTCGGGCAGGAGAGCGCTGTGCGAGCCGAGCGCCTCGCGCGCGAGGCGCGCCAGCGCGCCCGCCTGCTCGACCGTCTCCGCTCCGGAGAAGGCGACGACGACCGAGCCCTCCGCCGCCCGCAGGCCCTCCGCCGCCGCGTCGAGCGCGGCGTCCTCGGAGACCTCCTCGAACCCGCGCCGCCGCACGCGCAGGAGCGGCGCGCGGATCCGGTCCGGAGCGCGCAGGTGGTCGTGCGCGAAGCGGCCCTTGTCGCAGAGCCAGCCCTCGTGGACGTCGGGGTGGTTCCGCGAGAGGATGCGCGCCACCGTCCCCTCGCGCGTCGTCGCCCAGACGTTGCAGCCGACGGGGCAGAGCCCGCAGACGGTGGGGACGTTCTGGATCTCCCACGGTCTGGCGCGGAAGCGGTAGGTCGTCGAGGTGAGGGCGCCGACGGGGCAGAGCTCGAGCACGTTCCCCGAGAAGTGGGCGCGGTACGGCTCGTCCTGGAAGGTCGCGATGACCGACTGGGCGCCCCGGTTGACGGCAACGAGCTGGCCGTCCTCGGCCACGTTCTCGGAGAAGCGCGTGCAGCGGTAGCAGAGGATGCAGCGCTCGCGGTCGAGGGCGATCAGCGGCGAGATGGGGATCGGCTTGTCGAACGTCCGCTTGGGGAAGTGCATGCGCGTCGAGCCGGGGCCGAAGCGGAAGGTCAGGTCCTGGAGTGGGCACTCGCCGCCCTTGTCGCAGTCCGGGCAGTCGAGCGGGTGGTTGAGGAGGATGAACTCGAGGATGGCGTCCTGGCCTTCGGCGGCTTTCTCGCTCGTGCGCGCCGTCCTGAGGACGAGCCCGTCCTGGGCGGTGAGCGTGCAGGCGGCCTGGAGCTTCGGAAGCCCCTCGACCTCGCAGAGGCACATCCGGCAGGCCCCGACGGGCGGCCCCAGCCGGGGCTCGTAGCAGAAGACCGGGATCTCGATCCCGGCGGCGAGCGCGGTCTCGACCATCCCCTGGCCCTTGGGGACCTGGAGCTCCTGGCCGTCGACCGTGACGGTGACGAGCTCGGGCGCGCTCATCGACACACTTCCTCGACGCTCACGACACCATGCGCGCGCTGTTCCTCGTTACGCTCATAGCGGGTGGAGGCACGGGGTGGCCCCTCGGTGGCGGCGTGGATGCGGCCCCTCATGCGTGGGTGGGTACCTCGATCTGGCCACGCATGTGGGCGTGGTGCTGGTCGACGGGGGCGACGACGCCGTCGAGGGACGACTCGCCGCCGAACGGGCAGCCGCCCTCGTCGATGTGCCGCTGGTGCTCGTCGCGGAACTTCGCCACGTAGCTCGCGATGGGCATGGCGGCCGCGTCGCCGAGCGGGCAGAGGCAGTTCCCGAGGATGCGGTCGCAGACGTCGAGGAGCACGTCGAGCTCGCCCTGCGTCGCCTCGCCGTCCTCGATCTTGCGGAGGAGCTGCACCATCCAGCGGGTGCCCTCGCGGCACGGGGTGCACTTGCCGCAGGACTCGTGCATGTAGAACTGCGCCACGCGCAGGCCGAGCTGCACCGTGCAGCAGCGGTCGTCGATGACGATGACGGCGCCCGACCCGAGCATCGTGCCCGCCTCGGCCATGGCGTCGAAGTCGAGCGGCGTGTCGACCTCGGCCGCAGTCAGGATCGGGACCGAGGAGCCGCCCGGGATGATCGCCTTCAGCTCGCGGCCGTCCGGGATGCCGCCGCCGATGTCGTAGATGAGCTCGCGGAGCGTCGTCCCCAGCTCGAGCTCGTAGTTCCCGCCGCGCACGACGTTGCCCGACAGGGAG